>JBNKRV010000268.1:0-77644 GCA_050296935.1 Marinilabiliaceae bacterium
CTTCGTTAAATTTATCGAGCTAGCGAGCTAGCCCTGCAAAATTTGCCTTGTATATCAGCCTTTTATGTCAATCTGAAACAACGTTCTATCGAATTCCTTATAAATAAATGTTTAGAGGTAAATTCTAAAATTTTAATCGAATTCAGGTTATTAAGTAATAATGAAAATTAATACTATAAAATTGGAATAGCCACTACAATAAAACATTTCAGATTAGCGAGATAGATTTTTATTGGTGCGCAATTTCAGTTTTCACTAAATATTTAAAGCATGAAATACCTCACAACGCTAACTCTTTTGTTGTTTGTTTTCACAATCAACCAAGCAGAAGAAACAAAGAAAATCGGAATCATCGAACATCTGGATGATTATATTCCCGGAGATATAAAAATAATTAACACCCAGGGGGATACTGTGGCCTTGAGTAACATTATTAAAGAAAAGCCAACGGTATTGAACTTTGTTTATTACCGCTGCCCCGGAATATGCACCCCTTTAATGGATGGAATTGCTGATGTGGTCAATTCATCTGATATGGGATTGGGCAAAGACTATCAGATAGTTACCATAAGTTTCGATTATAAGGAATCCTTTGACTTAGCACAAAAAAAGAAAATCAGCTATTCAACAGTGGTTGAAAAACAAGGTTTTGAAGATGGATGGCTGTTTTTTACTGCAGACAGTGCCAATATTGCAAGGTTAACAACATCAACAGGCTTTTCTTTTAAGCGTACAGGTAACGATTTCATTCATACAGCAGGTTTAATACTACTAAGTCCCGAAGGCAAAATAACCCGCTATTTAAACGGCACCTATTTCTTGCCCTTTGAATTTAAACTAGCTGTTATCGAATCCTCAAAAGGAATACCGGGACCAACAGTGAACCGGATTCTTCAATTCTGCTATAGTTATGACCCAACCGGACAGGCTTATGTATTGAATATTACTAAAGTTTCGGGAATTTTGATTCTTATTATTGCAGCTCTCGTGTTGATCGTATTAACGGTGAAACCAAAAAGAAAACAAATTTAAACCCGTTCACATATGCCGAATCAAGAATCTATTGAATCCTATGTAAGTTTCAGAGATGAAAAAGGTAAGTACAAAGGGATATTTGCCTGGATTTTTTCTACAGACCACAAAAGAATAGGACTGCTATACCTGTACTCCATTATTACATTTTTTCTTACTGGGGTTTGTTTGGGTATAGCCATGAAACTGGAGCTAATAGCCCCCGGAAAAACAATTGTTGACCCGGCCACATATAATGCCATATTTACTTTGCATGGTGTTATCATGATTTTTCTGGTTGTGGTACCTGGTTTACCAGCTGTATTTGGTAATTTTTTACTTCCTATTATGATAGGAGCAAAAGATGTAGCATTTCCTAAATTAAACCTAATGTCGTGGTGGGTATATGCTATTGGAGCAATGGTTGCTTTGTCTTCTTTATTTATGGCAGGAGGACCACCCGATACGGGATGGACTTTTTATGCTCCATACAGTTTTAAAACCAATACAAATATGTTACCTGCTGTGATGGGAGCCTTTATTCTTGGCTTCTCCTCCATATTAACAGGAATTAATTTTGTAGTTACCATTCACCGAATGCGCGCACCAGGGATGACCTGGTTTAAAATGCCTCTATTTCCATGGACATTGTATGGTACAGGATGGATTCAGATACTAGCCACTCCTATTGTTGGTATTACCTTACTAATGGTTGTTGGCGAGCGACTTTTACATATTGGATTTTTTGATCCGGCTTTAGGTGGTGATCCGATATTATATCAACACTTATTCTGGATATATTCCCATCCGGCAGTATATATAATGATATTACCTGCTATGGGAGCTATTTCTGAAATCATCCCAACCTTTGCCAATAAATCTATTTTTGGATATAAGGCCATTGTAATTTCAACACTGGCCATTGCTTTTGTTGGCTATTTTGTTTGGGGACATCATATGTTTACATCCGGCATGAGCGGCACAGCACTCTATACTTTTTCATTGCTCACCTTTTTTGTAGCCATTCCAAGTGCCATCAAGGTTTTTAATTGGGTTAGCACATTACATAAGGCTTCCATTCAGTTGGAAACGCCTTTTTTCTGGGCGGCATCCTTCCTGTTTGTTTTTATGATAGGAGGCTTATCTGGTTTGGCATTAGGTGCTTTAGCTACTAATGTACATTTACATGATACGGCCTTTGTGGTGGCACATTTCCATTTTATTGTATTCGGAGGCGTTGGTTTTGGTTTTATGGGAGCAATTCACTATTGGTTTCCTAAAATCTGGGGAAGAATGTATAATAGTCGATTAGCAACAACCGGCTGGATACTTTTCTTTATTGGATTTTGTACGCTGTACCTCCCAATGTTTTATCTTGGAATTACAGGTATGCCACGTCGTTATTATGATTATGTCGATCGCTTTCACGGACCCAATATTGTTTCAACAATAGGCTCCTGGGTATTACTAACCGGATTGATCATTATTATTTTCAATTTGATCAGATCAGCAAAAAAGGGTCCCATTGCCCCCAAAAACCCATGGGGCGGACGCACCTTAGAATGGACTATTGAATCTCCTCCAACATTGGAGAATTTTGAAGAGATTCCCATAATAGAAAAAAGCCCTTACGATTACAGATAAAACAATAAATATGGATACAAGCCCTACAATACAGCATGTTCACAGAGACGATGAAGCCTCTAAATTGGGAATGTGGTTGTTTATATTTACTGAGTTACTGCTATTTGCAGGACTGTTTATTGTATATGGTGTCTACAGGTTTCGAAATCAGGAAGCATTTCACTTAGCTGCTGAAGAATTAAGCGTTACAATTGGAACTATCAATACATTAATATTATTAATAAGTAGTGCAACCATTGCCATGTCAACATCAGCCATACGGCTAAAAAATAAAAAACTAACCATTATTTTATTGGGAGTAACATTATTATTGGCTTTTACATTTTTAGTAAATAAATATTTTGAGTGGAGTGGTAAGTTTCATCATGACATCTTTCCCGGTAGCGACACACTTCATGGATTAGGACATGGTGATACTTTGTTTTTCGGGCTGTATTTTTTTATGACTGGATTACATGCATTACACATCATTGTCGGATTAATCTTAATTTCAATTGTATTTATACGTGTTATTAAAAATACAATAACAGATGATAATCCTGTATTATTGGATAATTCAGGATTATATTGGCATCTGGTTGACCTTATCTGGATATTTCTGTTTCCTTTATTCTACTTAATCACCTAAAATCAGAACGATGGAGAAACATACGAAATCATACATAGTACCTTATAAAACATATGTATATGTACTGCTGACATTGATTACATTCACCCTGATTTCAGTAGGGATAACATACATCCATTTGGGGAGTTTAACCGTTTTTATAGCTATTTTACTGGCCTCTGTAAAATCGACTTTAGTGCTTATTTATTTTATGCACTTAAAGTTCGATAATAAGATATTGCAAATACTGGTGCCTTCCATATTTATTTTGGTGGCTCTGGTTATATTGATCACATTTCTCGACTATAACTTCCGCTAATAATGATAGATAAAACAGCTAATAATGCATCAGGTTTTGTGGAACAGGTAGATTCAGCCTTTGTCTTTATCTTTGGGATTTCACTTTTTTTTCTTTTTGCGATTACCGCATTTTTGGTTTATTTCATAATTAGATACCGCAAAAGTAAAAATCCTCATGCAACACATATCGAAGGCTACAATACCCTTGAGGTTGTGTGGACTATTATACCTACTCTACTTGTTTTAGTTATGTTTTATTATGGATGGTCCGGATGGAGGTTTGAAAAAGATATTCCGGAAGATGCTATGCCAATAAAATCCATTGCCCGCATGTGGAGTTTTTCATTTCAATATGAAAACGGACATATTTCGGATACGCTTTTCGTTCCTAAAAACACCGCTATTGATCTGGATTTAGTTGCTATGGATGTTATTCACAGTATGTATATTCCAGCTTTCAGAGTAAAGCAGGATATGGTACCGGGTAAAAAAACTCACATATGGTTTGAATCGGCAAAAGAAGGAGAGTATGAAGTGTTTTGCGCTGAATATTGTGGATTGCGTCACTCCTATATGAGATCGGTAGTAAAAGTAATTCCCAAAGAACAGTTTGAAGAATGGTATAAACAAAATTCCGTTGCTGTTTCCACAGGTAACGCAGAGATGGATAAACGCTTAGCAGGAATGGGTGTAATGCGTAAATATGGTTGTAACGCTTGCCACACTACAGATGGAAGCAAATTAGTTGGTCCTTCCTACAAAAATATCCTAAGCAGAACCAGAGTTGTTATCCGGGATGGCAAAGAGTATGAAATAAAGGCGGATGAAGATTATATCCGCCGGTCTATTTATGAACCTGATGCAGATGTAGTAAAAGGGTACGAAAGCGGCTTGATGACGCCCTACAAAGGGCAGATTTCAGATGAGGAAATTAACCAGATAATAGACTATTTTAAATTACTTTCAGAGGATTGATGTTTTAAAAAAATAGTCCATTTTGATATAAATCGCTAATGATATCGTATAAAATAATAAGCACCTTCGGAAAGTTCTCTATTTCACTACCCGTAGCACTCTCCTGTTTTGCGGGATATGTGCTCTTTGATGGTCAGTTATCCTTTGGTGGCTTATTGGCTGCATTGGGTATATTTTTTCTTTCGGCAGGAGCATCAGCAATTAATCAGTTTCAGGAGGTTAGGTACGATGCTCTAATGGCTCGCACAGAAAATCGCCCCTTACCAACAGGTAGGCTCAACAAATCAATAGGATTATTAATCATTTTGCTACTTGTTGTGGCCGGAACGGTATGTTTGAATTTTTTTGGATGGAAAGCTATTTTATGGGGATGGATTGGATTGCTTTGGTATAATTTGATTTATACACCGATGAAACGTTGGAGTGCCTTTTCTGTATTTCCTGGAGCCATTGTTGGGGCTATACCGCCAATTGCAGGCTGGGTTGCAGCCGGAGGGTCAATATACGATACGAGAATTCATTTATTGGCTTTCTTCTTTTTTTTAGGCCAGATGCCACACTTTTGGTTACTTGTGCTTAAATATAAAGACCAATATAAAAAAGCTGGTTTTCCTGTAATTACTAACGTTTTATCCAAAAAACAAGTAGTACGAATTAATTTGATCTGGTTTTTAGCCACCTATATTTCTGCTTTGTTTTTACCGGTATTTGAGCTGGTTGATAAAAATAGTATTGGATGGATAGTGACAATATCCAGCGTATTAATGATGGCCTGGTCTTTAAGAATTACATTTCTTGCCAATAAAAAAGACCATACTCCTTACCTGCGTAAAATGTTCCTTTACTTCAATTCTTTTTATCTGCTAATTATGATATTGATTTACATTGATAATATCTGAAAGAAGAGTACTGTTTATTCTGTTTTGATATTGGAATTTTAACAGGCTACGAAAGTTAATCTGGTATCCTTACCAATTCCGGTTCCTCTTTCTGGAATTGTTTCATTTCTTCAATTACTAATATCATATCTTTCAAAAATTCCTCTGAGCATCCTTTCTTCCTGGCAATTTCATAGTACGCTTGCATTGTTTCAACTGCGCAGATATCTGTACCTGATATCACAAAGGCTGGTCTGTCATTTTTAATGCACTTTATTAATACGGCTTTTTGATCTTTCATGATGAAAATATGATTATTTATAAATGGTAAATATATGAAACAAGCATGGCCAGAACAAATTATTGGACATGTAGTGGTATTTTAAGGTAAATCCAATTTCCTTCACTCTTTTGTGCAGAATCTTTTCTACTTTATTCCTCTTGCGTTAGTTTGGAATGAACTTTGAATGAGAAACTTCGTAATATGAATTTGTAAGAGATAAAATCACTAATAATAAAACTGTCATGATGAATAGATTTCTGCCTTCTTTCGTTTTTCTGTTTTCGTTTTCATTAGCATTAATAGCACAGGTTACAGATGATGATCCGTTTAAAAAAATGAATGAAAAATATGAGAATAAGCTTCATAAAATGAATTCGGATTATGAGAAGACTACTCAGCGCATGCAGCAAGAGTATGATGACAAATTGAAGAAAATGAACGAAGCCTTTATAAAATATTTAAAAGGTGGATTTAATGAGGTTGAGCAGAAAAAACAAATTGAAAAACCGGTTGAAGTACCAAAGCCTGTTGACCAACCTGTTTTTGAAACTGAAACTGAATCTAAAAAAGCTCCGGAACCCATTGCTCCAAAAATTGCGTTAATTGAAGCTCCCGCCTACTCTATTTCTCCCATAATCAGAAAACCAGAAGCCGCAGATAATTATAAGCAACCCATTATTGTTGATTTTTTCGGTAGCAAAGTGAATTTAACGATTGACAGACGAAGCAGCGATTTACATCTAACCGAAGTAACACCTAAAGCATTTGCGCAATATTGGGGTGATTTTTCAAACACTTATTATCAGCTTTATATTGAGTCTTTACTGAATTATATGGAACAAACAAACCTGAACGACTGGGGGATTTATCAAGTTATTGATCACACAGCTAAACAATTATACACCTCTGGCAATAACCGCGAAATGTGGAAGTGGGCCATGTTAAATCAAACTGGTTATCAGGCCAAAATTGGTTATAATGGAAACAAAGTATGCTTAATGCTTCCATTTATGCAACAAGTTTTTGAAAAACCTTATTACAGTATAGAAGGCTATAATTATTACCTGATGAACGATATATTAGGCAACAAAAGCATATATACTTACTCCGAAAATTTTGGCGGTGCTGTTAAAAAGCTGGATTTGAATCTGCCTTATAGCCTTCATTTTAACAATACGGATAACGTAATAACGAAAACCACAAAACTACCAAACTCAGAAACTTTGGTGCAGATCCCAATGAATAAAACGACACTGGACTTTTTATCCAGCTATCCACAAACAGATAATATTGTGTATCTGAATGCAGCAATGTCAGCATCAGTTAAAAATGCATTATATGAAAGCATTCAACCTGTCATCAGGGGGATGTCTGAAACCGAGGCCGTTACTTATTTATTAAATTACTTACATCATTCCTTCGAATATAAAACAGATAGAGACCAGTTTGGCAAAGAAAAAATGTTCTTCCCTGAGGAAATTTTCTATTATCCCTATTCTGATTGTGAGGACAGAACAGTATTATTTACACGGTTGGTAAATGATTTATTAGATATGGATGCGATTGCGCTTACCTACTTTAGCCATATGGCGGCAGCGGTATCTTTTTCAACCCCTGTGGATGGCTATAACTTTACGGTGTCTGGTCAAAATTATACAATTTGCGACCCCACGTATATCAATGCTCCAATTGGAGTGGTTATGCCAGAATACCGGGATTATACTCCATTGGCAATTAAAATAAATACCAACAAAAGCATGGGGAATATCTGGCAAAGCATTGGAAAAACCATAGAACAAAATAATCAGGATAATATTTATATCAGCGAACGTAAACTATCTGAAAATGGGAAATATATTGTTTCGGGGTGGTTTAAAAACAGTATTACAATTGGTGATTTCTCCTATTCTGCATATGCAAATACACGTGATTTATGGTTTGCCACATTTAGTGAAGGTGGCGATTTAGAATGGTTTGTTCCGGTAAGCTGCTCAGGATTTGCATATACGAAAGCTTTTAACGTTGGGAAAAACGGAAATGTTTATGCATTGGTCAATTACACCGGTTCCATGGCCATACAGAATACAATGTTGGGTCAAACCGAAAACGCCTCTCATATAATACTGGGACTTTCGAATAAAGCTCAGCCAGTTTTAGCAGAAAATATCACCTTTGAAGTTCCTGAAGGGAAAAAACTGGCTTTTTACGGAAAATACAAACCTGATGGAACCAAGGTTGATCTGCTCTCATTTCCTACTGATAAGATCGTCTTTGATTCCGACATCACCATTGATTCAAAAAATGAAGTAGTAGTTCGTGGAATAGTTGGTGAAATTGAAGGCCTAACCAAAGATGTACCAATTAACCTTTCCAATGCCACATATAGTCCGGATGATGATTTACAAGAGAATATAAATACTTTGAAACAACAATCTATTAACCAACATATGATCAGTTTATTTGCTGCGTTTAATGTATTGTCAAAAAATGGAGGACATATGTCCGGCTTAGATTTCAGAAATCTAATTAGAAAAAACAATCCGGAGTTCCGTAAAACAAATCCTGATATTTACGAAGGACTTTTAAGATTGCAGTTTGTTGTTAATAAAGGTGGAGTTATTCAGATTGAAACTTATAAAAACCGTGAGGTGGATTTACTGTCAATGCAAATAAGCAATAATACCAATCTGCAATTGATAAAACTTTCTCCTGACAACTATAAATTAGTATTTCTAAACGGCGCAAAGATGCGGTTATCAAACCTTTGGCATCATCTTAATTTCATGACGTTAAATCAAAACGGAACTATACTATTCGATTATGATAATGATCATTCCCAAAGAAAAGTGAATTTGAATGATTTAATTATGTAGGCTCACCTGATTTGAATGACTAAGGCTCTTGATTTCTAAATTAATACGAATATTATTATATTGAGCCGTCATAACAAACCTGAATACGATTAAAATTTGAGAGCTCTGATTTTACTAAAATGATGAAGATGGAAAAAGATATGAGATTAAATCAAATACAACTTGATTTCTTGTTCGATGAAATCCAGAAGCAAGGTTATGAATATCTACTTGAAAACGGAGTATATTGTAGCAGCTGTAACACTACTTGTAGTAAAGGAATTGAAGTGAAAGAAATCTACTTGAATCACCTGAATGACATTGTAGTTCATGGCACTTGTAAGGTTTGCAAAAACAACGTTACACGTACCATGGAGTATGGTGAAGATATTGGCTTTTACCAAAAAGCAAAAGAGTTCAGGCTGGCATTAAAAAATTAGATACGCAAAGTATTTGCTACCAATTATACAGATGAGGGAACAGTACGTTTTCGATTTGAAAGCGGTAAAGTAAGATATATTGGTTGCAGCAATCTGGCAGTCTGGCACATCATGAAATCATTAGGTATAGCTGAACAGCATCATCTTAAAAAATTTATTTCATTGCAAGCCTGTTATACCATTGCAGGGCGAGATTTGGAAAGAGAAATAGTTCCTTTGTTGAATGATCAGAAAATGGGGCTAATGGTTTGAAGTCCTTTGGCAGGAGGTTTATTAAGCGGTAAGTACAGTCGTGATAAAGAAACCTAAGATGGACGTCGGGTTAATTTTGATTTTCCACCTATAAATTAAAGAAAAAGCCTATGACATCATTGATGTAATGCAAATTATTGCAGATGAAAAACAAGTATCTGTAGCGCAAATTTCATTGGCTTGATTGTTACATTAGAATGCAGTTACTTCTGTAATAATAGGTGCCAATAAACAATCTCAGCTAAGCGATAACCTACAGTCCATAAACGTAAAATTCAGCAATGATGAACTTTCCAAACTCAATGAAGTAAGTGCTTTAAATCCGGAATATCCCGGTTGGATGTTAGATAGACAGGGAGCAGGCAGGAAATAACATTTTAATATATATACCCATTGATAAATTACAATGTTTTTTTTGTGAAGATAAATCAACTTCATAATTCAATGATGTTGTAAGTATATCAGATAGTAATTAATTGGAAAATATTTTATGGTTCTTTTTTATAAATTTACCGCGTTTAATTACTGTTGATTAAAAATTGATGGATAAAATAATTTTCCCCGAGCTGAAATTTATTATTAACTATCTATCAGGTAGTATTAACGACCATGACGTAATACTGCTAAAAATGAATGAAAAGTCAGATCCTACTGTTAATGAAGATTCTGAGACAACAATGGATACTCATAGTTTACGAGGTTTTTGAAGTTCATAATCAGATAGATAATAAAGAGCCTATTTTATCCAAGGACAAAGCGGACTATTTACCCTGTCAAATTAGTTGTCATGATAAAGGCATTGAATAAGATTATCAGGGGTCAACCAGAATAAGAGGAAGAGAAAATTACAGGGTGCTGTAGACGAGGATGAAGGTTTGCCTATGTGTTTGGATAAAGACGATGAGCCATAAATAAAAAATATAGTACTGAAACATGAAAAATAAAAGTCTGGATGACTAATTGTATGACGTATGTGAATAGTGTTTTTAATAACCTTCAATGAATAATCCAAATTTTAATTCATCATTTATCCCTCACTCCTTATAAGGAACAATAGATTACCGGCATATAATAAAGACAAAAAAATCATTCCTCTTTTAAAGTTTGCAAGCAACCATAGCTTTTTGAGCTATTACTCCCCCTTTGAGTTAGAGAGACATTTCACACTACTTAATTAACAATCAGTTATAACCTTATTTTACTAATTGCGTAGTAAAAACTAAATCAACAGGCACAAAAATGGTTAAGTTATTTTTATTTACTGAAGATATAACTTAATTTTGCTGCCATTACAAAAGAATTATTGGATGAACCGAGAACTTACCCAATGCCTTGAAACTCACATTGAATTTAATTGTGGTTACAATAAATACCTCTTGAGCGAAACTTCATTGAAACGGTTTGTGAACCTGTGGAGTGAGTATCATAACAATACACATTCATTACATAACCCTTGTAAATCAAAGAAATATAACTATTAACTATCATATTTCAATAGATTTAGTTATGTTAAACACTTAGCGATGTGAAAAAGAATAGATTTGGATTGAAAGAAATGGAAATAAATAAACAAAAAACAATAACACAATCAAAGATTCCAATTCGTTTTGGATTTCTTTTTTTAAGCCATAAAGCACATATACACCATAGCGCTCCTGTTGCTTTTGAACTATCAACATATCAGAACTTTAGCGTTTACATTTATGTAACAACTCAAGAAAATTTAGAAATAGTAAACAAAATTTCAAAACTATACCCAAACCATAATTGTACAATAAAACAACTGAAGCCATCTGCCTTTTATTCGATTACAAGAAAGTTTAAATCTAAGATATACCCAGGAATAAATCACATAATTAATAGACACTACAAAGAAATATCTACTTTCGATGGCCTATTGTCCCCTCATTACAATTTGAGACAAATACATGAAAAAGCAAAAGGTTCAATAAAATACTTTATGCAACTACATGGGGCAGGAGATTTCAAATATGGATACTCACCAAAAATGAAAATGTTTGATTACCTGCTAGTTCCCGGTAAAGAAATAAAATCGAGACTTATTGAAGAGAAAATTTGTAAGACTGAAAAAATAAGAGTTGTAGGATATCCAAAATTTGATATTGTAGAAAATAAGAAAATATCTAAACGAAATTTCTTTAATAATAACAATGTTACAATACAATATTGCCCGCATTACGGAGATACTACTTCATGGGAACAATGGGGATACTACATTCTTGATTTTTTCACGAAACACAAAGAATACAATCTTATATTTTCACCACATATTAAGCTATTTGGAATGAAAGTCACTCAAAAACTTCTCGAATACAATTCATTTGAAAATATATTAATCGACACAAAAAGCGATTATCTAATTGATATGACTTATACTAAAATTGCTGATATATATTTAGGTGACGTAAGTAGTCAAGTCTATGAATTTATTTACAAACCGAGGCCGTGTATCTTTTTAAACCCTGATCATATTCATTGGAAAAATGATAATATGTTTAATATGTGGAAACTAGGTGATGTCATAACCGACTTTTCTGCACTTAAGGATACAATTGAAAACTGCATACAAAGACATAATTTATATATTGATGCGCAGAAAAATATATTTAGTTCAAAATTTGATAACATTGGCGAAATAGCAGGAAAAAAAGCAGCAAAAGTGATCTCTGATATTATGCAAAGCATAATGCTAAAATAATTTTTACGCATTATACTTTCATAGCATATAATTTTAAACCAAACACAAACAAGACAATAATTAAATCAACAAAATGAAAATAAACATATTTATACTTGCTTTAATTATTCTGCTTCTTCCTAAACTTAAATTAAATGCACAAAAACGATGTCCGGAGCAGATTAAAATCCTATCATTTAATCTTA
The DNA here is from genome assembly GCA_050296935.1 of Marinilabiliaceae bacterium. GTDB lineage: Bacteria > Bacteroidota > Bacteroidia > Bacteroidales > Marinilabiliaceae > Saccharicrinis. Next base: position 12,147 of record JBNKRV010000268.1, read on the forward strand.
CCAATCCAAATAAAGAAACAATAAAAGAAGTAAAACAAATTATACAGAAAGAGTCTCCTGATTTTGTTGATATACAAGAACATTCACACCTCTCTCACAAAACAGAAATCATTCCCAGCATATTAAATTTAGCCAAGCAAACAGGATTAAAGGCCTATTATATAGAACCAATATCACATGGTGAAAATTATTATTGTATTGCAATTTTATCAAAATATCCTATCATACAATTTAAATCACAGAAACTTCCTAATATAAAAGACAGCGAAATGAATTCTGCTGTTGAATTATTAGCATTAACAAATACAAATGATACTATAAGACTCGTTAATACACACTTTGATCATTGCTTTGAAAATAATATTTTAAAAACTTCGCAAGTTAAATACTTAGCTCAACTATATGGAAATAAAATTCCAACAATCTCAATTGGCAATTTCAATTTAAAGTCTCAATCTGATATATTTAAGTTAAATGAATGGTTTAATTCTGTTGATAACATACACTTAACTTATCCCCAAAATAATTTATCTAACAAGACTGATTATTTTCTAACATACTCGAAAAATCAATGGAACATTAAAGATCATTCCAACACAAACTACAAAAACATTAATTATCTCTCTGTTGTAGCCTCATTAGAACATGGTAACTATGCTAAATTTAAATGGACCTCAAAAGAAATAGAGCCTGGAATTATATGGAAATCCTTCATTGGATATACAGAGATATTCAAATCCAATCAAAGCATCAATATTATAGAAATAGATTTAAACAAAACAGATAAAAAATTGACATTCACACATAACTACATAAAAAATAAATGGTTACCATTAAATTCTTTAGCAAAAAGATGCAATGCAATTGTTGCAATAAACGGAGGTTATAGTGACAATGAAAATACGGTTGATGAAAAAAGATTTTATACACACTTCAGATCTGAAGGAATCAATTATCAAACAATACAAATTCCTTACACCCATCGTTGCTATTGGAAAAATGAAGGTTGCCTATATATAACAAAAAAAGGACAAGTTGGAATAGAATTTGGGAATAAAGCTTACTTCGAAAGTATAAAAGCACCTTACGTTTTATCAAGCTCCCCAATTCTTATAAAAAATGGGATCCCCATCGGAAAATACTTTTTACCTAATAATATATCAGACAAACCATTAACCACTGATTCATTAAATCTACTAGATTACGAAAATCCTTATCGTCATCAAGGTATCCGCCATCCACGATCAGCTATCGGAATTAAAAAGCAAAATATAATTATTATGGTCGCTATTGACGGGCGGGCAGATCAAGCACAAGGAATGACTGCTGCTGAGTTAACAACTTTACTATTTGATTATTTAGGCTGCAAAGAGGCTTTAAATCTTGATGGAGGAGGATCTACTTCCATGTATATAGAAAAAGAAAAACCGAATGGAATAGTAAATTACCCAGCAAGAAATTATAATAGTCCACAAAAAAAATTCAATCATTATGGACTGAGAAAAATCCCAAATGCTATTGTTCTTGTACCTAACGATTAATTAATGTGTAAAGTCACTGAGGTAGAAGCCTCAGTGACAAATATATTTTTTTAAAGAAATTCACTACCAAGCAACTACTCCTGCATTAGTATAATCATTAGACTCATAAAAATTCATTATAGATGGGTCAGAGTTATTATTATCCAACCATACATTTGGTCTAGTAGCTATTATGGAATTGCCAGTTGCTCCTCCACTTTGAAACTCTCCATATACAGCTACTCTGAATTCTTCTATATGCCAGCCATCAGTACCCTGCAAACTTAAAGTTATACGTTTTAAACTCAATTGCTGTAAATAACTATTACTACCAAAATCATTAGCTTGTAGTACATAAATATCCCATTGGTTTCTTTCTCTATCATTATTAGGGTTATCTAACACACCAAGCATGCTATTTCACTTCCATCAGCCATAAAACGAATTTGGCATGTTACTTTATCATCAGTACCAGCATATTTAATATCACTAGTTTTCGTAACAACTTCAAATTCAAAGTTATTAACTGCAGACTTAAGCCTAGAAGCACTTTTATTAAATTCTTCCAAATCCTTTTTCCATAGAGCTTTAACTTCATCTATAGTTAAATCACCATCGTAACTTTTATGAAATATGGAATTTGCTTCAATTTCTTTAGCAATATTGTTTTGATTGGATTCATCTTGTATCAACTCTAAATCTTTACCACAGGATACCAGTAGAACTGCACCCAAAAGTGCAATTATATTCAGTTTAATTTTCATATTTTATTATTTTATATCTTAATTTATACTAACATGTACATATATATTGTTTATTTTTATCTTGTCAGAACGTTCCATTACAAAACTACACTTCTATTTTATTATTTCCAATTATCATATTCTTTTTTCTTTTCTCACACAAAAACAATACAACCCTATTATTCTGGTTTTATGGTTTTTACACCATTTAAAATAAATACAAAACAATTCATATTAACTTTATAATCATTCCTATATTACTATTATATATATTTTAAAATAATTACTTTCGACAATTTCACAATTTTTATTTGTATATATTTATTATTTTGTCTTTTACTAAATTTTACAATAGCCAGGCAAACTACAAATTCAAATAAAAGAATGAAATTAGAGTAAGGACAAGAATACTATCCATTATAATCAACAAACAATCACAGAATTAACTTAAATTACCAACTTATTCAAACCATATACTTCTCACAGAAATTTAATTAACTACTTATTGGGATTGTTCATTACCTGAAGAATTTAAATCTTTACATTATTGATTTAGTCTAAATAAAAGGTAGTTATGCAAAACAATATATTGCAGATAGCTGTTAAATTAAAGTACTACAAAAGGTTCTGCTATGATTGAAGTTGATGTAAAAACACTGCACGGACATTTATTTACTTGTAATAAATGTAATAAGTTTCATTTTGAATTTAATCAGATCGGTATTGACTTTTCTAGCTTTGAAGTCATTAAGAACTTCCACAAATATTTAGAAGAAGTTGACGGTAAACAATTTGAGTCTTTAAATAAGGAAACCAATTATAGAAGGAAAATTCATATACCATTCCCAAAGACAGCTATCAAATTTACATTAGATCATACTGACTTAATGGAATTAATTATACTTCTGAGTACATTTATCGAAGAATATAGCGAAGAACTTAAAGCCCAAATATTTATCAGACAATTATCTGAAATAAAGATCGGTCAGCTTAATTAGAATCATAAAAACATGATACTCCATTCAAACAATATATTTATCAAGCCATGGAGTATATAAGATGTATATCTATAAACTAATAGCGTATAATTATGCAATCCTGTAAATATTTAACAATTATTCACTATTAAGTATTTTATTACCTTTTTTACTTGATTCGCAGATGTATACAGTTAACTCACTGTGCTTAAAATACTAATACAATAAACTATATTCATAAACTCAATTTTATTTCTAGATTTTTAGATCTATTTTTGCGCAAATTTTAATATTGCTATGGAAACTAAAGAATTTATTAAGGGAAATTGGAACACTTCAATTGATGTGAGAGATTTTGTTAGAAAAAACATTTCTCCGTATTCTGGCGATTACGGTTTTTTGAAAGGTCCAAGTAAAAAAACAAGTAAATTATGGGACATTTGCACCCAAGCTCTTAAAGAAGAAAGAGCTAATAATGGTATGCGAAGCGTTGATACCAAAATTGTCTCGACCATAGATTCTTTTCCCGCTGGTTATATTGATAAAGAAAATGAAGTGATCGTTGGTTTACAAACTGATGATCTGTTAAAAAGATCCATGAAACCTTATGGTGGTTTTAAGGTGGTTCAAAAGGCGCTTTCTGAGCATGGATTAAAACCGTCAGATACTATTACAGAAGCCTTTAGTAAATACACAAAAACGCATAACGATGGCGTTTTTGATGCTTACACTGACGAAATCAGAAAATTTCGTTCCCTTGGTTTTTTAACCGGACTTCCGGATAATTATGCACGAGGAAGAATTATTGGTGACTACAGAAGGGTTGCCCTGTACGGCATCAACCGGTTAATTGAGTTCAAAAAAGAAGATCAGAAAAACATTACTGGTCCTATGACAGATGATACCATCCGTCTTAGAGAGGAAGTTGCAGAACAAATAAAAGCATTATACCAGATGATAGAAATGGGAAATGCTTATAATCTTGATCTTACCCGTCCTGCTGAAACGGGTAAAGAAGCTGTACAATGGACTTACATGGCTTATCTGGCAGCTGTTAAAGAGCAAGATGGCGCTGCTATGTCATTAGGAAGTGTATCTTCTTTCCTTGATATCTATATAGAAAGAGACCTTCAGGCCGGTATTATTACAGAAGAAGAAGCACAAGAATATATCGATCATTTTGTGATGAAACTGCGTATGGTTCGTCATTTAAGAATGGAGGCGTATGAGCAAATATTTGCCGGAGATCCAACATGGGTTACTGAGTCAATCGGAGGTATGCTTGTTGATGGAAGAAGTAAGGTGACTAAAACATCGTTCAGATTTTTAAATACTTTATACAACCTGGGTCCTTCTCCTGAACCCAATATTACCATCCTTTGGTCAAATAGTTTACCTCAGGGATTTAAAGACTATTGCGCTAAAGTATCAATTGACACCTCATCAATTCAATATGAAAATGATGATTTGATGCGTTGCAATCGGGATAGTGATGATTATGGAATTGCTTGTTGTGTATCCTTTCAGGAACTCGGAAAACACATTCAGTTTTTTGGTGCCCGGACAAATTTAGCAAAAACACTTCTTTTAGCACTCAACTCCGGAAGGTGTGAAAACACCGGAACGCAAATGATTGAAGGGATTCCTTCAATGGCTAATGATACCTATTTAGATTACGACAAAGTAATGGATTACTTTAAAGTATCCATGAAAGAAGTAGCTCGTGTATACAATGAATCTATGAATATTATTCATTACATGCATGATAAATATTACTATGAAAAGGGTCAGATGGCTTTAATTGATACCAATCCAAGAATAAACCTGGCTTATGGTATTGCAGGCTTATCAATTGTTGCCGACTCACTTTCTGCCATTAAACATGCCAAAGTAAAACCTATTAGAAATGAAGATGGCTTAACTGTTGATTTTAAGATTGAAGGCGATTTTCCAAAGTATGGAAACGACGATGACAGAGTAGATTTAATTGCCAGAAATCTGGTAAATCATTTTAGTACCGAGTTAAGTAAACTACAAGTGTATAAAAATGCCAATCCAACATTATCTGTATTAACCATTACATCAAATGTTGTATATGGTAAAAAAACAGGGGCTACTCCTGATGGAAGAGCCAAGGGTGTTGCCTTTGCTCCGGGTGCCAACCCAATGCACGGACGTGATACTCATGGAGCTATCGCATCTCTTAACTCTGTTGCAAAAATCGATTATAAGGATTCTCAGGATGGTATTTCTAATACATTTTCAATTGTTCCAAAATCACTAGGTTCAACCGAAAAAGAAAGAATCAGTAATCTGGTTACTGCCTTGGATGGTTACTTTATGAAGAATGCTCAACACCTGAACGTTAATGTTTTAAATCGTGAACTGCTTGAAGATGCAATGGAAAATCCTGAAAATTACCCCCAATTAACCATAAGGGTATCAGGTTATGCCGTTAACTTTATTAGATTAAGTCGCGAGCAACAACAAGAGGTATTGTCTCGTTCGTTTCATGACTCAATGTAAAGAAGGCTGACTATAGACATAAGTATAAAGACAAAAGACATTTATTTTTCATTTTCGTCTTTATACTTATGCCTCTTATCTAAAAAATAAACATGGCTTCAACATTAAAAGTACATTCTATAGAATCATTCGGAACACACGATGGACCGGGAATAAGGATGGTTATTTTTCTGCAGGGATGTAACTTAAAATGCCTGTATTGCCATAATCCGGATACAATACAATTACAAGGAGGCTCAGTTCAGAATATTGACGATCTGGTGAGAAGGGCAGAGAACATGATACCTTATTTTGGTAAACAGGGAGGGGTTACAGTTTCCGGAGGCGAACCGCTAATACACAGTAAAGAACTTATTCCTTTTTTCAGAGCCTTAAAAGAAAAAGGTATTCATACCAATATAGATACCAATGGATCGGTATTTAATCACTATACTAAACAGCTATTAGATGAATATGCTGATTTAATTATGGTGGATATTAAACACACTAGTGAAAAAGGATATCAGGAACTCACTGGTGCAAAAGGATTAAACAAAGCTGAACAACTAATACTACATCGTGAGCAGAGTAAAAAGCCTTTTTGGTTAAGATATGTATTAATTCCCGGATATACAGATTCACCTGAAGAGCTTATAAAACTGGGGAAAAAGTACAAGGATTCCGAATACCTTGAGAAAATAGAAATTCAGCCCTACCATAAACTTGGAACTCATAAATGGGAAGTTTTAGGTGATAAATATGAACTGAATCACGTAAACGAAAATACACCTGAACAACTTGAACAAGCATACCGGATACTGGCTCCATATTTTAACGAAGTCAAGATTAACTAATAAAACAATAATATCAAATGGGTTTATTTACTCCACCTGAAATTATAAAAATAGCAGGTCAAGCTGCTTTAACAAAAGATAAATATCCTTTTAAAAAGATCCTAACCTTAAGCTTTATGGCTGGAGCATACATAGCTTTCGGGGGCTTATTATCGATTCTTCTTGCTGGAGGTATGCCTAAAATAACCGCTGAAAATCCGGGTATTACCAAATTTGTATTTGGAGCAGCCTTTCCTGTAGGACTCATGATGGTAGTAATGGCTGGTGCTGAATTATTCACCGGCAACAATGCTTACTTTATGCCAAATGTATTAAGTAAAAGACAAAGGTGGACTGCACCTCTCAGAAACTGGAGTATTGTATATGCAGGCAACTTTTTAGGTGCTATTTTTGTAGCCTATTTCCTAACTCACTTAACAGAAATTATTTCTACTGAACCCTGGACAAAAACTATTTACAGTATAGCCGAAGCCAAAACATCTAATCCTTTTTATAAAACATTTTTAAAGGGCATTGGAGCCAACTGGCTGGTTTGCCTTGCTCTATGGATGGGCATGTCTGCTCAACACACCAGTGGGAAAATCCTTGGGATATGGTGGCCTGTAATGACTTTTGTGGCATTAGGATATGAACACTCCATTGCCAACATGTTTTTTATTCCTTTAGCTATTTTTGAAGGTGCTCAAATTACATGGACAAGTTTTGTAATTGACAATCTTATTCCTGCAACCTTAGGAAATATTGTTGGAGGTGGATTTTTTGTTGGCACACTGTATTGGTATGCCTTTGAAAAGGATTCCCAAAAGTAACAAACAAGGTCATTTTGTGATCAGTAATGGCTTAACAAACATAAACAAATCCGACTATATTTGTTAAACAGTTTAATACCTGTGTAATTTACCGCTGATTTAGTTTATATAGTTCCATTTTTTCTATTTTTACAGAAAATATGATCTAATGGACATTTCAAATTTTCAACAGTTACTAAATAGCTTATCAACTCTATTAAAGGGAGAAGTTTCTTCAGAAAATATTGACCGGGCTCAATATGCAACTGATGCCTCTGCTTTTCGCGAAAAACCGTTGGGAGTAGTTTGGCCCAGAGATCTCGCCGATTTGCAACTAACTGTTGAATTTGCACATAAAAATCATATTCCTGTCATTCCTCGCGGAGCAGGCACATCACTTGCCGGACAAGTGGTAGGCAACGGTTTAATCATTGATACTGCAAAATACATGAAACGCATTATCGAATTAAACATGAAGGAAAAATGGGTGATTGTTGAACCAGGCGTTGTACTTGACGAACTTAATAAAGAATTACAACCTCATGGTTTATTTTTCGGTCCGGAAACATCTACTTCCAACCGCTGTACAATTGGAGGAATGGTTGGAAATAATTCCTGTGGCTCTCATTCTTTGGTATATGGAAGCACCCGGGATCATTTACTTGAGGTTGAAGGATTTTTAGCAAATGGAGAAGAAGTTAACTTTAAGGAGCTTTCAACACATCAGTTTGAGAAGATACGCAAACAAGATAATCTGGAAGGTTTAATATATAATGAAGTAGCTGATATTTTAGAGCCTTCCGAGAATCGAGCTGAGATACTTAAAGAGTTTCCCCATAAGGATATCCACAGACGAAACACAGGCTATGCATTGGATATTATCTCACAAATGCAACCTTTCAGTCCCGAAGGTAACAAACTGAATCTTAGTAAACTTATTGCCGGATCAGAAGGCACTCTAATGGTAATTAGTCGGATAAAACTAAACCTGGTAGATACTCCTCCCAAAAACACTGCATTGGTTTGTGCACACTTCAATTCTTTACAGGAATCGCTAAAAGCCAATCTACAGGCATTAAAACATAACCCACGTGCAGTTGAATTAATCGATGATAAAATTATTGACCTGGCTGGTCAAAGTACAGCCCAGCAAAGCAATCGTTTTTTTATTACCGGAAAACCAGAAGCACTGTTAGTCATTGAGTTTGCGGAGGATAACAAAGAAACGCTTAAAAAGAAAGTTGACAAACTGATTGCTGATCTTAAAAATAATGAATTGGGATATGCCTACCCTGTTGTTGAAGCTGAAAACATTAACAGAGTTTGGGCTCTTCGTAAAGCTGGTTTAGGTGTATTATCAAATATGAAAGGCGACAACCTGCCCGTTGCCGTTATTGAAGATACTGCGTTACGTCCTGAAGATTTACCTGCCTTTGCCAGAGATATTAAAGAATTACTTGAATCTTACAATAAGGACTGTGTATTTTATGCACACGTTGGATCTGGAGAACTTCATCTTCGGCCGGTTTTAAATTTAAAAGATCCTCAGGATGTAATTTTATTCAGAAAAATTGCCAAAGAAACTGCTTTACTGGTAAAAAAATATAATGGTTCACTTAGTGGAGAACATGGAGATGGTCGTCTTCGTGGAGAATTTATCCCATTAATGGTAGGAGACATTAATTACAAGTTATTCTTGAGAATTAAGAAAGTATTTGACTCTGAAAACAGATTAAATCCGAATAAGATTGTTGAAACTCCTCCAATGAATAGCTTTTTAAGATATCGCCAGTCGAATCCATTAAAAAGAATCAATACGGTATTCGATTGGAGTGATACCGAGGGGATTGTCAGAGCTACTGAAAAATGCTCAGGTTCAGGTGATTGTTTAAAATCAGAAATTATTGGAGGAACCATGTGCCCCAGCTATATGGCCTCGCACAACGAAAGGCATACAACCAGAGGCAGGGCAAATACACTTCGTGAATACTTCACCGGGACACTGGATGTGGATAGTTTATTTATGGAAGAGGTGCATGAAGTACTAAGCATGTGTTTATCATGCAAAGCCTGTAAATCAGAATGCCCGTCTGGTGTAGATATTGCAAAACTAAAAGCAGAATTTTTACAGCACTATTATATCCAGAAAGGTATTCCATTAAGTACCTTATTCGTAGGGAATATGCCTGCTATAAACCGACTGTTTTCATTTACACCCTGGATTTTTAATTTGGGAGTATCTGTTCCTGTATTAAAAAAGGTAATCCCATGGATTATTGGATTTAATACCAAAAGGCCTCTTCCTCAAATGTCAAATAAAACACTAAAAACATGGGCTAAGTGGCATGGAAAAGCTCCTGCCATTCAAAAAACCGTTTATTTATTTGCAGATGAATTCACTAACTATTACGAAAGTGACATTGGCATAAAAACGATTATACTATTAGAAAGATTGGGCTATCGTGTTGTTGTTCCTCAGCACGTTTTTAGCGGACGCACCTATATTTCTAAAGGACTAATTAAAAAGGCTAAAAAAATTGCCAATAAAAACATTGAGTTACTGGCACCAATGGTTTCTTCACTAAGCCCGTTAATAGGTATAGAACCTTCTGCAGTTCTTACATTTAGAGACGAGTATATCAGTTTAGCGAATGATAATTTAAAATACGAAGCACAAAAAATAAAAAAACATACTTTTACTATTGAAGAGTTTCTTGCTGCAGAGATGAACAGGGGTAAAATCAGAAAAGAAAGTTTCACAAGTGAGAAACGATCCATTAAATTCCATGGGCATTGCTACCAAAAGGCACTTTCGTCGACAAAACATACCAAACAAATTCTTTCATTTCCTGAAAACTATGATGCTCAGGAAATCCAGTCGGGATGTTGTGGAATGGCAGGTTCGTTTGGTTATGAGAAAAAATCATATAATATGTCGATCAAGATTGCTGAAATGAAACTATTGCCCGAAGTAAGAAAAACAGAAAGAGATGTATTAATTGCAGCTTCGGGAACATCATGCAGACACCAAATAAAAGATGGAACTGACAGAGATGCATTTCATCCTATAGAAATATTATATGAAGCCTTAATTAAATAGTACTTGCACGAAAACTCAAATGGCAGATAAGAATACTTCATTTCTGAGGCTTTCGAAGCTCGGAAAATGTGAGTTTACTGCCGTAAATGATCATTTTGAGAGCAAGAGTAACAGCCTGCCCCGGTTATTTCGGAAAAAAAAACGGAGTTTTCTTGCTGACACTAAGTAGAATTATACCAATTCAACTATAGGTTTCATACCAATTACGATGATATCATCCACTTGTTCAAAATTACCCATCCAGTCTTCTAATTTCTGATGCAAGATAGCCTTTTGATCATCAGCGGGTAACTTATGAATATTCAACAACAGATGCCTGAATCTTCTGTATTTAAACTTTTTACCTTCACCCCCACCAAATTGGTCAGCATAACCATCTGAGAATATGTAAATGGTATCATTGGGTTCAATGGCAATTTCATGTTTGGAAAAATTCAAACCATCAACTTTATAGCCAATTGGGAAACGATCCCCTTTATATACAAACACTTCATTATTCCGAACCAGATATAAAGGATTATACGCACCTGCAAACGATATTTTACGCTTTTTTTTATCAATAACGCACAATCCGATATCCATTCCATCATTGACAGAGTGTTTATTATACTCTACATCGTCAATATCTTTTCGAAATGTCTTAATCACTTCTGCACTTAACTTATCCAGTATCAAAGCCGGACATTTTTCTCCCCCTATTGAAACAATACTTTTCAACATGTCATATCCAATAATGGATAAGAATGCTCCGGGAACTCCATGTCCGGTACAATCAACAGCCGCCACATAAAGAATATCATCTTCTTCGTGAACCCAGTAAAAATCTCCACTAACTACATCTTTAGGCCTGAAATATACAAATGAATCAGGTAGTGATTGCTTTAATCGATTTTCTGAAGGTAGTATAGAATCCTGTATTCTTTTAGCGTAATAAATACTATCTGTCAGGCTTCTGTTAATTTTTGAAAGCAACTCTCTCTGGGCTTCTATCTTCTTTTTATTAACTGCTTTTTCCTCTAAAGTTTTATAGGCAGATTTATAATTTCGAATCCGATAATTAATAATTAACTGAACGAAGAAAATAAGCGCAATAATATAGAAAGCATAAGCATAATTCGACATCCAGATAGGTGGTACGACTGAAATATTCAGCTCAATTTGATCCTCCGACCAAACAAAATCATTATTTGCTCCCTTTACATGTAAAGTGTAATCTCCTGCTGGCAGATCTGAAAAATCAATTTCGTTTTCATAGGAAACTGTACGCCAATCATCATCAAATCCTTCCAGATAAACTTTATATTTATTCTTTGCCGGCTCTGTAAATTCTAATGCTGCAAATTGCACCTTAAGCAATGAGCTCTTTCTATATTTTAAAGTAATTTCCTTAACATCTGTCCTGTAACTCTCTTTCTTCTTACCTTTATGATATAACTCTATCGAAGTTAACACCACATTGGGCTTGTAATCGTTGTATTTAATTGAGTCGGGATTTATATATGCCACTCCTCCGATACCTCCAAAAAATATCGTTCCTGAATTATTATAGGCAACAGCTCCTTTGTTAAAAATATAATCTGGTAATCCATCTGTTATATCGTAATTAAAGATATTATTTTTCGGATCTATATATGAAATACCTTTATTCGTACTTAACCAAATCCCTGAGTTTTGATCACAAAATATTCCATTGATCATATCATTGGCTAAGCCATTAGAATGACTATAATACCCGAATTCGTCCAGGTTTTTATTGTAAACAGTAATTCCGGAACGCGTACCTAATAAGATTCTGTTATTCTTATCTTCAGCTATTGATAATATACAATCGCTACTCAAAAGGTTTATTGAATCACCAATATTCCGCAGATAACCAAAATTTTCAAATGAACTATGATTTCTATCCAGAAAATTAACTCCTTCACTAGTTCCAATCCATAGAATTCCTTTGGAGTCCTGATACAAACTATTTATTTCATCACTACAAATTGACTTTCCATGTTTCACATCTGAAAAGAAACTTTCTATGACATGACCATCATACATATACAATCCAAACTGAGTGCCAAACCAAATACAACCTTTAGCATCTTCTACAATGGTATTTATCTTATTTTGTTCTAACAACGCTTTGAGTTCCCCATTTTCAGCATAAGAAAATTCATTTATTGTACCTCTGTTTTTGTAGTATACATATATTCCTTGGCCTGTTCCTATCCATAAACGGTTTTTAGAATCTTCACACATGGATAACACCTGATCCATTCCTTTTCGATACAAAGATAAATTAACAGGATAAGCATACATTGTTCCCATCTCCAGATCCAGAATCTGGATACCCTTGGTGGAGGTTCCTAACCATATTTTATCCTTATTATCAACATGTATACTCGAAATATTATAATTCTGTAGCCCTTCAAAATTACGGTTGGCCTCACTTAAACTATTAAACTTTTTAGGCTTCAAGTCCACCTTCAATAACCCGTCATACTTAGTACCCACCCATAATAATCCTGAACTATCTTCAATTAAACAGGTAACCTCCTTATCTGTGATCAGATTTTCAGATTGATTATAGAAAGACTCTTTATCAAATCCAGGCACATTTGAGGTACTACTACAATTCATTTTTCGAAGTCCTTCTTTAGTTCCTATCCAAATGACTCCTGAAGAATGCTTTAACAAAGCACTAACACCGGAATTTATTTCGCTTCCTAAATTTATTTTACTACAGATATAACTATTATATTCATTTTGCACCAATTGATAAACCCCCTTTTCTCCTGAAAGCATATATGATTTATCAGCAATCTGTAGAATATCATATATCCCTCCAAATTGATTAGAAGTAAATCCCAATGGCCTATCAATCGCTATTCTCTCAGAAAGATTATCAACTTTATTAAATTGGATGAGTCCTTCTTTGGTTCCGACCCATAAATATTTTGAAGATTTTTGAAATAATGGAATTGTGATTTTTGCCTGAGGTTTAAATACAGTACTATAAACTTCAGATACTTTTACAAATTTCTGGTGTATATTAAAGTTGATAATATAATTATCAGTTTTAATCCATAGGGTTGAATCCTTATCTACAGATAATCCATAAATATTATCCTCAGGAAAAGTAATGCTACTTGAAATAGAACGATAGGTAGTGAACTTACCTGTGATTCGATTCCATTTATTTAATCCATCACCAATGGTTCCAATCCACATATTCCCTTCCGGATCTTCACATATACTTTGTATATAATTCCCGGAAATAGAATTTACATCATTTACTTCATGGCGATAAACTGTAAAATTATAACCGTCAAATTTATTGAGTCCATCACGGGTACCAATCCATATAAAGCCTTTACTATCCTGAAAAATTACCGTAACGCCATTTCCTGACAAACCATCCTGAATCGAATATGATTTAACTGTAGCATTATGAGTAACCCGGGACACAGCAAATATTTGCATGTGAACAATGAAAATCATATACACAATAAAGAGCAGGCTCTTACCTGTTATGTTTGGATGTTCAATGTGGAATTTCATATCAGCAGCTAAGTTAGCAAATTGACTCCATTAAAAAACCCTTCATGAAAATATTACTTCAACTTAAATAAGCTAATCTCCTTTATACAATTAAAAAACGAGTATGATGCCTTTTTCTGCCAAGTAAAATATCCCAATTCCAGATCAAATAAATTTATTAAATAACCTTTGGAATATCAAACGCTAAAATGATATACTCTTTATAACATATAAATATCTGGTATCAGACTCATCCTAAATCAAACAGGAAGATTTTTAATCTAAAAAAACAAAGGCAATTAGTTTTAATTTATACCTTTCAATGATATAACAAAACCAGTTGCCTTTTATAGTACGATGTAACAGATTATTTGTTTCAGAAAATATGCAATTTGAAACTATTCCCATTCATGAGAAAACATCAGAACAATTCATCTATAACAGTTATTAAAACCATGGCATTCGCACCCTGGTTTTAATACTTATGAAATTGTAACGGTATACTTCTTTTTATTACATATTAACTTTGAGCTTTATCAACAAACCATTGTAAATTCTGAGATTTCGGACGCTCGATTGGCAAACCATAAAGTCGGTCCCATATAAGCTGTGTTAATACACCTAAAGCTCTTGATACACCAAACAACACAGTGTAAATCGGATACTCCTTAATTCCATAACTTGTTAATAACGAACCCGAAATAGCATCCACATTAGGCCATGGATTTTTTACTTTACCTGTGGCACTCAACACGTCTGGCACAACATTATAAATTCTATTTACTAACTTAATATATGGTGCTTCAGGAATATACTTATTGGCAAAGTCAAGTTGAACCTGAAACCGGGGATCCGTCTTTCTTAAAACAGCATGTCCATACCCTGGAATAACCTGTCCTTTTGCTAATGTTTCCTCTGCATACTTACGAATCTGATCCTCAGTAGGATCTTCATTACCAATCTCTCTTTTCATTTTATTTAACCAATGCATAACATCCTGATTGGCCATTCCATGAAGAGGACCAGCCAACCCATTCATTCCGGCAGAAAAACTATAATACGGGTTTGACAAGGCGGATCCAACCAAATGAGTTGCGTGTGCGGATACATTACCTCCTTCATGATCAGAATGTATAAGCATGTACAATCTCATTAATCTTTTTACTTCCTCACTATCATACCCCATCATATGAGATAAATTGGCAGCCCAATCTAAACTTGGATCTGGTTCAATATGTTTACCTCCGTGAAATACTCTGCGATAAATATAAGCCACAATCCTGGGCAGTCTTGAAATTAAATCCATTACACCTTCGTAGGTAGGATCCCAATAATCTTTTTTATCCATTCCTACTAAGTAGGCTTTTCTGAATTGCGATTCAGTAGACATGGCTAAAATAGCTGTATTAAACTGAATCATTGGATGCGCATCTTTTGGAAGAGCTTCTATTACATCGTAAACATGTGATGGAATACCTTGTGCTCTCACAGCCCATTGCTGACTTATATATTTAACATCATCATCTGTTGGCAGTTCTCCGGTCAACATTAAGTAAAAAATACCTTCAGGTAATGGCTCTCCATCTTCATGTATTTTTGGAAGTACCGTTTTTAATTCGGGGATGGAATATCCTCTAAATCGAATTCCTTCTTCCGGATCTAACTTTGAAGTACATGTGAGTAAACTTACAACTCCCTTCATTCCTGTAAGAACCTGCCCCATGGTCACATCTTGTAACTTTACATCTCCATGCTTTTTTGCCAGTTCTTTTACTTTTGCAGTTTTAGGTTGGGCTACTTCAATTAGTTTTTGTTTTAAATAATCCATGAGTTTTGTTTTATTATGTCTATATGGAACCAAATATTAAATACAGGATAAAGCTTCAAATACTCCTATTTTCATCACAAAAACAAACCTTACTGAAATGAGCTTACATCACTAACAAACAAACATAATTTACTAATTTTTGTTTAAAAATAATAATCAAATCTAAATGTTACACAATAAACATAGGATATAACCCACTGAATTTTAATAATATCTTTTCATTATTATCATCCAGATAAATATTTCAAATCATTTAAAAAATGGAATAATTATAAGTTTAGACTCTGATTAATCTTTTAATCTAAGTTCATCATAGAATAAGCATGATAATTCATAAATTTAAGAATTAAAGCCTTTAAAAATGGCTTAACTCATCAATCCTATTGCCAATAGTCGTTTTGTTACTTTAGAATTGAAAATAACAATAGCTTGCTCCTTGTCATTTATACCAATGCTCTTGTTTATTTCTTTTGCACTATCATGTAAATAAGTATGTTGTATTTCTAAGCTATCAAGTATTGGTTTCAACCTGGAAATTCGCTTTTCTGCTTCCACACGACCGTCTCCATAAAACCATTTTCCAAATGCACAATTATGTGGATTAGTTTCAATACCCAAAGAGTATTGATACCCATTCAATAAAACCTGGCTGATTTTGTTGGTTCATTGTAAATGATCATTGTATTTTTTAGAAAACAGGAGCGTGATACAATCTGCTGTTTTTGGGGATTCTGAATTTCTAACTATTCCGTTATTGCTTAAAAATGACTGAAATACGATCAAAGCAGAAAGCAGCATGAGAATACCGAAACCAATGATAAGTTTATTTATTATCTTAAAATTTTTCAATTTCATGGATTTAATTGTCATATGTAATAAATAACTTTTATTAATATTCGTTTTTACTCATCAAAAACTGGCATATTCGTCTTGAAACTTATTTTCTTTTTGTTCGGCATTTATTTTTACATCCCTGTCTCCTGAAATATTTATTGTTTGAGGTTGCTCCAATGGGGCAGCATTTCCTTTTCCTATGGTAGGTTGACTTGCTACAACTTTGAAAAAACTTACAATTTGATTGAGTTCATCGGCCTGGTTTGCCAATTCTTCGGCACTGGTTGCCATTTCTTCAGAAGCCGCGGCATTTTGCTGGGCTACCGTGCTGAGCATCTGTATGGATGAACTGATTTGGTCAACACCTGTGCGTTGTTCATTACTGGCAGCAGCAATCTCCTGCACCAGCTTAGCAGTATCTTGTATTTCGGGAACAATCTCTTCAAATTGTTTTGCTGCCGAAGTCGCAACATTTACCCCTTGTGCCGAAAGTTTGTTAATTTCAGCTGCAGCATCACGGCTTCTCTCGGCCAGTTTCCGAACCTCGGCAGCTACTACTGCAAATCCTCGCCCATGTTCGCCAGCCCTTGCAGCTTCAACTGCTGCATTAAGGGATAGTATGTTTGTTTGAAAGGCAATGTCATCAATAATGGCAATTTTGCCTGTAATATCGTTCATTGACTGAGTGGTGTTTTTTACCGATTCATTACTTTTGTTGATGTTATTGGATGCCATCGCAGTAATGTTGCCAGCTTGCGTGGCATTAGCTGTATTCTGCTGTGTATTTGCAGAAATCTGTTCTATGGTAGAAGAAATTTCTTCAACAGATGCAGCCTGCTCATTAGCCCCCTGTGACATTTGTTGCGTGAATGAACTTATTTGGTTCCCTGCAGTTGAAACATTGTCGGTTGCAATGATTATTGATGAAACAATACCCCTGAGTTTTTCAGTCATATCTTGCATAGCACCATATATACCCTGTTTCTTCCTTTTCGAATCAAATTCAATAGTAAGATTACCTCTGGCAATTTCTTTTGTAATAGCGAATACTTCGGATGGCTCACCTCCTATTTGTGTGAAAGTTTCCTTTAATAGTAAAAAAGACAGGAAAAACACAAATGCAAGGAAAATAAAAATGCCGGCAAAAAGATATATATATGTATCCCTTTTCAACACCTCTATTTCTTCATTAATACCTATTTTAAAAGAGTTAATTACGGGCTCTATACCTCTGATAATTGACCTTAACTCATAACGCAAACCATCATTTTCAGTCAAACCAATTTCTTTCCAAACTAAAACAAGTTGGTTAAATCCATTGACATATTGTTCAGCTAACAGTTTGTTATTGCCTGCCAAATCTTCCAATAGTTGCCCACCTATTTTATTAAAAGCCAAAGAATAGGTGGTATCCTTACGGATTATAAAGTCCTTTTCATGTTTGCGTAGTTTAAGGTAACTTACTTCCAATTTGTCACTCCTTTTACTGGCAACTGTCGATTCGAATTCGTGAGCACTTTTTCTAAACTCTCCTTCAATACCCCAATCTTTAAACCCTTTTTCTTTGTACTTTGCAACAATTCTGGAAAATGTTGATTGGTAATTACTAAGGCCTTTTTTTATCGATTTTACTAAAACCTTATCATCTTCATCAAGCAGTTTATTTATTTCAAGACCATTTAAAATAGCGACAATTCCATCATACCCATTTTTAAAACTATCCAGATATACACTTTTATCACTGATGAAAAAATTTTTATTTACCGTTTCACGCGAGATAAAATCTTTCTCATTCTTTCGTAATTCCAGCATATGATTCTCAATATCCAATAGGTGATAATTGAGTTGGGAGATATCCTCCAACTTAGTTGTTCTGCCAAGCGCAAAAAAAACCAATCCAATCATTAATATTGCGATTAAAGCAAAACCGCCTATCATTTTTTTCCTAAAGGATAACTTTAACATGTTCATAATAGATATTTTAATCGATATTTTGTCTGTAAATATAGGTTGTCAAAATTACTACTTTTAAGTATTAATGTACTTATTTGCAGGTACTACAAATCTAGTACATCTATTAAGTTCTGTCCGATATCCTTGTTTATATTAGGATTGATGTTTCAGGCTCATTGCCACTACGATTGTCTAAGATGCAAAAGGGGTGCTAAGTTGTTGTTATATAACTCCCGTCGATTAACCGTACATCTATTAATTGCCTATTCCATTCCCTTAAATGGCTGAATAGATAGTTTCATAAGAGATACGAATAGCTCCTGATGTTCAAAGTTGCTTACAACTGTATAATAGCCTTTTTTCAACAAAGACTCTTAAAACACCGGTTGCAGTGTCAATTAAAACCTATCAGCCTACACCAGACCTAAACACCCTGACAAAACAAATTTAACATCAATCACTCAATAATTTGAATTATGAGATTAACAATGAAAAAAAGTAAACTAATTTACAACTTATATTGCCTTCAATCATATAAATACTAAATATCCGCAAACACTCATAATTAGATTTATTTGATAATCTTATAAGTCAGTTAATGAAATCAAGAGATGAACACATTTACTTTCACAGCCCATTTTAATAGCTAGCAATCTTGAAGATAGCATTTTAAAGCAGAAACGGACATGATTGGTATGGTCTGCAAAAAATGCAGACACCAAGAACATCAGTAGATCAAGCGCTATGGGCTTGTTAGGACAATGGTACACAAGCTGCGTAAAGCCAAGAGTAAGCGTGATTCCGGTATACACTTTAAGGTATTATTGAAATGGATGAAGGATATTTTATAATCGAATCTCCAGAGCTGGAAAAATCAAAGGAGAAAGAGGTCGTGATGCAGTAGGGAAAACACCTGTTTCCGAAATGTCAGAATCCTTTCAGCTCGAAGACATTGAAACTGGCAAAAAATCAAGTCCATGCCGATACTGTAAAGCTAAGATCCTCTAAAGCCACCATAAAGATAAAATAAATGACACTGTAAAGGAGCCCTTTGATGAAAAAAGTTTCGTTTTTACTGATGACAGCTCCTGGTATATTGCTATCTCAGATTATGTAGAACTACATTTTTTTTAAAAAAGCCCAGCGAAAAGCTGATCAAATAAACATTGCGATGGGTACATATCTCCATAAGTAATGCAAAGCGGAATTTCTTGAAAATTAACATAAGATTAAGAGGGAAATAGCTCCAGATGTATTTGAACGAGTTTGCCTACAAGCTGAAACGGAGATATTTTGGTGAAAAACTTTTCAACAAGCTTGTAATAGCTGGAATTATATGACTATGATATAAAACAGATATTCAGTTTATTATAGCCACAGATAGCTATACCAATAAACGTACCGGTTTAATGCCGGGCTACATTCAAGCTACTTCAGGATCGAAGTGAACTAGAAGTAGTATTTTGAATTTTATTCGGTAATAAACAAATTATCGCAGATCTTTTTTGCATAATCCAAATATATAGACGTAAAAAAGGTGCCCGTAATGGACACCTTTAAATATTTTGTATGAAGGCTAAAATTAAGCTTTCTGTACTTTCTTATATCCATAGATAGCACTTGCACCCAATTCTTCTTCAATACGAAGTAATTGATTATACTTAGCCATACGATCAGAACGGCTCAATGAACCAGTTTTAATCTGACCACTGTTAGTTGCTACTGCAATATCTGCAATTGTCGCATCTTCAGTTTCACCTGAACGGTGAGAAGTTACTGAAGTATAACCAGCTCTGTGAGCCATTTCAATTGCATTTAAAGTTTCAGTTAAAGTACCAATTTGATTTACTTTAATAAGTATTGAGTTAGCTGCACCTAATTCGATTCCTTTTTTCAAGTAATCTACATTAGTTACAAATAAGTCATCTCCTACTAACTGGCACTTATCACCAACTTGTTTATTAAGAGCAACCCATCCATCCCAATCATTTTCATCCATTCCATCTTCGATAGAATCAATTGGAAATTTAGCAACAAGATCAGCTAAATAAGCAGCTTGCTCTTCTGAAGATCTTTTTACACCATTTGGTTCAAAAATACTGTAATCATAAACACCATCTTTGAAAAACTCAGAAGAAGCACAGTCCATAGCAATTGAAACATCACCACCATCTTCTGCACGACCTGGCTTATAACCAGCATTTTTAATAGCAGTAAGGATGCAGTCAATAGCCTCTTCAGTACCACCTAACATAGGAGCGAAACCACCTTCATCACCAACTGCTGTAGAAAGACCTTTACCTTTTAATACTTTCGCTAAGGCGTGAAATACTTCTGCACCCATTCTTAAACCTTCTTTAAAGGTTGGAGCTCCGATTGGACGAATCATGAATTCCTGGAAAGCAATAGTAGCATCTGAGTGAGAACCACCATTGATAATGTTCATCATAGGAACTGGAAGAGTACATGCATTAGTTCCACCAATATAACGATATAAAGGCATTTCTAAGTACTCTGCTGCAGCCTTTGCTGTCGCTAAAGAAACTCCTAAAATAGCATTAGCACCTAACTTACTTTTTGTTTTAGTACCGTCCATTTCAAGCATTTTAGTGTCAACACCAACTTGATCTAAAACACTAAAACCAACTAATTCCGGTGCAATAACATCGTTTACGTTAGCAACGGCTTTTTGTACACCTTTACCTAAATAACGACCTTTATCACCATCTCTTAGCTCAAGCGCTTCGTGCTCACCTGTAGACGCTCCGGAAGGAACAGCAGCACGACCAATTACTCCACAATCTAAAGTTACCTCTACCTCAATAGTAGGATTTCCTCGTGAATCAAGAATTTCACGAGCATGAACATTTGCAATTTGTCCCATAATTTGACGTATTTTAAAAATTGAGTTTATTTTTTTAAAAAAAAAGGATAAAAGCATGAAGCCATTATCCTTTTATATTTTAAGAAAGCATATAAATATTATTTATATAACTATTCTTTGGACTCATCATTTGTTGACGATTCTGATGATTCTTCAGCCTCTTTTGTTTCAGTTGCTACATCAGTAGCAGCTTCAGCAGCAGCAGCAGTAGATTTTCCTTCAACAGCAGTTGTCTCAGCAGAAGATTTTTTACGACGTGTACGACGTGTTTTCTTTTCTGCTTTTGGCTGACTTGCTGCCAACATATTTTCATTGTAATCTACCAATTCTATATAACACATTTCTGCATTATCACCTAAACGATTACCCAATTTTAAAATTCTGGTATAACCTCCAGGTCTGTCTCCTACTTTTTCAGCTACTTCTCTAAATAGCTCAGAAACGGCGTATTTATTATTTAGGTATCCAAAAACAACCCTTCTTTGTGTAGTAGTATCTTCTTTGGATTTTGTAATAAGTGGTTCAACGTATACACGCAATGCCTTCGCTTTTGCAACAGTGGTTTTAATTCTCTTATGTAATATAAGTGAAGCAGCCATGTTCGACAACATTGCCTTACGGTGAGAACTCTTTCTACCTAGATGATTAAACTTTTTTCTATGTCTCATCGCAGTTATTCCTTGTCTAATTTATACTTAGTAATATCCATACCAAAGGTTAAATTCATCACCTGCAATAAATCATCAAGCTCAGTCAATGATTTTTTACCGAAA
Source organism: Marinilabiliaceae bacterium (assembly GCA_050296935.1). Lineage (GTDB taxonomy): Bacteria > Bacteroidota > Bacteroidia > Bacteroidales > Marinilabiliaceae > Saccharicrinis. The sequence goes on from JBNKRV010000268.1 coordinate 34,434, forward strand.
TTACGGAACTTCAATAAATCGTTACGATTAAACTGCACAAGTTCTCCTAATGTTTCAACATCAGCAGCTTTTAAACAGTTAAGTGCACGTACAGATAGATCAAGATCAACCAGTTTTGTCTTAAGAAGCTGACGCATATGTAAAACTTCTTCATCAAATTCCTCATTGCCAAATTTCTCATCAGAATCTAAAGTAATTCTTTCATCAGAAAATAACATGAAGTGATAAATAAGAATCTTAGCAGCTTCTTTTAGTGCATCCTTAGGATGGATAGAACCGTCTGTTTCTATTTCTATAATTAATTTCTCGTAGTCAGTTTTTTGTTCTACACGGTAGTTCTCTACTGCATACTTCACATTTCTGACTGGTGTATATATAGAGTCAATCGCAATAACTCCGAACTCGGAATCTACAGAACGATTTTCTTCTGAAGGAACGTAACCTCTACCTTTATTAATGGTCAATTCCATTTTAAGGTTAACGTCAGGGTTCATTAAACAAATCGGTTGATCGGGATTCAAAACTTCAAAACCGGTCATGAAATTATTCAATTCACCAGCCTTCAACTCTTCCTTTCCCGACACGTTGATAGTTACTTTTTCACTTTCAACCTCTTCAACAATTTGTTTAAATCTAACTTGCTTAAGATTAAGAATAATGTCGGTTGTATCGTTAATTACGCCAGGAATAGTTGAAAATTCATGATCAACTCCTTCAATCTTAACAGATGTAATTGCGAAACCTTCTAATGAGGATAACAAAATTCTTCTTAAGGCATTTCCAACTGTTATACCATATCCCGGTTCTAGCGGACGAAATTCGAAGCGACCGAATTGTTTGTCCGCTTCAAGCATGATAACTTTGTCAGGTTTTTGGAACGCTAATATTGCCATAAGAATTAATTATTTAGAATACAATTCAACAATCAATTGTTCTTTAATGTTTTCAGGAATATCCTCTCTTGTAGGAACATTAAGAAATTTACCTGAGGTAGTTTCACTGTCCCACTCTAACCAAGAAAAGTTATGTACTGATGATGCAGCCAAAGATTCTGAGATTGCTTCAAGAGATTTAGATTTCTCTCTAACACCAACTATTTGGTCTGCTTTTACTGTGTATGATGGAATATTCAAAATTTTTCCATCAACAGTTATATGTTTATGAGATACAAGCTGACGTGCAGCTGCTCTTGTTGGAGCGATTCCTAAACGGAAAACTACGTTGTCTAAACGCGACTCTAACAGTTCAAGTAAAACCTCACCGGTAATACCTTTAGAACGCGATGCTTTTTTAAACAAATTACTAAATTGCTTTTCTAATACACCGTAAGTGTACTTAGCTTTTTGTTTTTCTTTTAACTGAAGACCATATTCACTAGTCTTTCTTCTACGGTTGTTCCCGTGCTGTCCGGGAGGATAATTTTTTCTTTCAAAATACTTATCCGAACCATAAATTGCCTCACCAAATTTACGGGCAATTTTTGTTTTTGGTCCAATGTATCTAGCCATTCTTCTAAATTTTTGTTTTTAAATTTTTGTTATCAAATTATGAATATGAAGGCCGCGAGATTATAGAGAGGAGGTTCTATATATAATCACTCATAATTCAAAATCCAAGAACTCAATTTATGGTTAATAACTAGTAAATAATTATACTCTACGTCTTTTGGGAGGACGACACCCATTATGTGGCATTGGAGTAATATCTACAATTTCAGTCACTTCAATTCCTGTTGAATGAATTGAGCGTATTGCAGACTCACGACCATTACCTGGTCCTTTCACATATACTTTAACTTTTCTTAATCCTAGATCAAAAGCCACTTTAGCGCAATCGCTAGCAGCTGTTTGAGCTGCGTAAGGGGTATTCTTTTTAGAACCTCTAAAACCCATCTTACCAGCACTAGACCAAGAAATAACCTGACCATTTTTATTGGTCAAAGAAATAATGATATTATTGAAAGATGAGTGAATATGTGCTTCTCCCTGAGCCTCAACTTTAACAACTCTTTTCTTTTGACTAGCTGTCTTCTTTGCCATATCTCAATTATTATTTAGTTGCTTTTTTCTTATTCGCAACAGTTTTCTTCTTTCCTTTACGTGTACGCGCATTATTCTTTGTCTTTTGTCCACGTAATGGCAAACCAATACGATGACGAATACCACGGTAACAACCGATGTCCATCAATCGCTTAATGTTTAACTGAACTTCAGAACGTAATTCTCCTTCAATTTTGAATTGTTCAGAAATTGTTTCACGAACTTTTGAAATTTGTTCGTCAGTCCACTCGCTAACTTTAGCGTTAAGATCAACCCCAGCATCGCTAAGGATCTTTTGGGCTGTACTACGCCCGATTCCGTAAATATAAGTTAATGAAACCTCACCTCTTTTATTGGTTGGTATATCAACTCCAGCAATTCTAGCCATAATTATAAATCTTTATCCTTGACGTTGTTTAAACTTGGGATTCTTCTTGTTAATCACGTATAAGCGTCCTTTGCGTTTTACAATTTTGCAGTCGGCACTTCTCTTCTTAACAGATGCTCTAACCTTCATTTTATTATAGAATTAATTTTTGTATCTATAAGAAATTCTTCCTTTCGTAAGATCATAAGGGCTCATTTCCACTTTTACCCTATCTCCAGGTAGAATTTTAATATAGTGCATTCTCATCTTGCCTGAGATATGCGCTGTAATGACATGACCATTTTCTAACTCCACTCTAAACATGGCATTAGAAAGTGCTTCTATTATCGTTCCGTCTTGTTCTATTGAGGCTTGTTTAGCCATAATAAATTATCTTTTTTTAATTTTCAGACTGCAAAGTTAATACTTCTTCAACAAATTTAAAACTAGAAAGTATATCTGCCGCATTTTTTTGTACTGCAACAGTATGCTCAAAGTGAGCAGATACTTTTTTATCGATGGTTCTTATGGTCCACCCATCGTTTTCCTGAACAATATTACGTTTACCTAAATTTATCATCGGTTCTATTGCGATAACCATTCCTTCTTTTAATAAAGTACCGCTTCCTCTCCTACCATAATTAGGAACCTCAGGGGCTTCATGCAGATTTCGGCCAACTCCATGGCCAACCATTTCTCTGACAACACTAAAGCCTTGCTCTTCATTATATTTTTGAATGGCATAACCAACATCACCCAATCTTTTTCCTGCTACAGCATTTTCAATTCCTTTAAATAATGACTCCTTAGTTGTATCTAAAAGGTGTTTTACCTCTTTACTAATTTCACCTATTCCAAAAGTATAGGCTGAATCACCATAAAATTCATTTAATAACACTCCACAGTCAACAGACACAATATCTCCTTCTTTTAAAGGATTTTTATTTGGTATTCCGTGTACTACATGTTCGTTAACAGAAGTACAAAGTGTATTGGGAAATCCCTGGTAATTTAAAAAACCAGGAATTCCACCATTATCTCTTATATACTCTTCGGCAATCTTATCTAATTCTAATGTAGTTACACCAGGTCTGATCACTTTTGCGATCTCACCCAACGTTTTTGCTACAAGCATGTTACTTTTACGAAGTAACTCTATCTCCTCGTCTGTTTTAAGATATATCATTATACGAACGACTCTTCTTTAATATACAGCTGGACCACCACCTGTACGTCCTTTTATCCTACCTGATTTCATTAACCCATCATAATGTCTCATCAACAGATGACTTTCTATTTGCTGCAAAGTATCCAGTACTACCCCTACTAAGATAAGTAACGATGTACCACCATAAAACTGAGCAAACATTCTATCCACTCCACCCATACGTGCAAAAGCAGGCAAAATTGCTACCAAAGCAAGAAAAACAGAACCTGGTAATGTAATTTTAGACATCACTGAATCCAGAAACTCAATAGTTTTTCTACCTGGTTTAATTCCTGGTATAAAACCACCGTTACGTTTCATATCTTCAGCCATTTGAGTAGGATTAATAGTAATGGCGGTGTAAAAATAAGTAAAAGCAATAATTAATAAAGCAAATACAAAATTATACCCCCATCCTGTATAATCAGAAAACATTGTTGTGACCCAGTTATTTGAGCCATTACTTCCAACAAATCCTGCTAATGTAACTGGTACAAACATAATTGCCTGGGCAAAAATGATTGGCATTACACCTGCAGCGTTTACTTTTAATGGTATATATTGGCGTACTCCTCCATATTGTTTATTTCCAATAATACGCTTCGCGTACTGCACAGGAATACGGCGAGTACCTTGTACCAACAAAATTGTACCCATAAATACAAAGAAAAGGACCACGATCTCAATTAACAACATTACTGGTCCACCTGATTCTTTAAAACGCGACACACCTTCTGCAAATGCAGCTAAAGGTAAACGTGCAATGATTCCAATCATAATAATGAGAGAAATACCATTACCAATTCCTTTTTCTGTTATTCTTTCTCCAAGCCACATAACAAACATCGTTCCTGCTGTTAATATGATGATTGATGTAATTTGAAACATCAATCCAGGAGAAGAAATAGCTACATCAGGCAAATTAGCTAAATATGCAGGTGACTGTGCTAAAAGAATAATTACAGTAAGATATCTTGTAATTTGATTAATTTTACGTCTACCGCTTTCTCCTTCACGCTGCAACCTCTGAAAATAAGGTACAGCAATTCCTAAAAGTTGAATAACGATAGATGCAGATATGTAAGGCATAATACCTAATCCAAAAATAGATGCATTTGAAAATGCACCTCCGGAAAACATATCTAATAATCCCATAACTCCTTGTGAAGTCTGGTCTTTTAACTCAGCTAATTTTGTAGGATCAATCCCAGGCAATACAATAAAAGAACCTAAACGGTAAACTAGTACCAAAATTATCGTCTGAAGAATCCTTGATTTTAAATCCTCAATCTTCCAAATATTGCGAATTGTTTCGATCAGTTTCATTGATTTACAGTTTTACAACGGTTCCTTGAGCCGCTTCAATGGCGCTCACCGCTGATTTAGAAAAGGCATGTGCTTTTACTTCAATTTTGGCAGTAATATTTCCATTACCAAGAATTTTAACCCGGTCATTCTTACTAATAAAACCAGCTTCGCGAAGTGTATCAACATCGATTACAGATAGATTCTTTTTTTCGGCAAGTTGTTGTATCAACTCTAAATTAATCGCTTTGTACTCAACTCGATTAATATTTTTAAATCCGAATTTAGGAACTCGTCTCTGTAAAGGCATCTGACCACCTTCAAAACCAACTTTTTTAGAATAACCAGATCTGGACTTGGCACCTTTGTGACCACGGGTAGATGTACCCCCACGACCGGAACCCTGTCCACGACCAATTCTCTTTCTTGTTTTGGTCGAACCTTCAGCAGGTTGTAAATTACTTAAGTCCATATCTAATTTTCTTAAAATCGTTAAAATTTATTTTTCTACGCTAACAAGGTGTTGCACCTTTTCAACCATACCAAGAATTTGAGGGGTTGCCTCAAATTCTTTAGTTGCATTTATTTTAGTTAGCCCCAGAGCTGCCAAAGTTTTCTTCTGACGCTCTGTAGAGCCAATCTTGCTCTTGATTTGTGTTACTTTTATCTTAGCCATTTTTTGCTATGCTTATCCGTTAAAAACTTTATCTAACGTAACACCTCTTTGTTGAGCTACAGTATGAGCATCTCTTAATTCCTTAAGAGCATTGATAGTAGCCTTTACAAGGTTATGAGGGTTAGATGAACCTTTTGACTTAGCCAAAACGTCTGTTACACCAACACTTTCAAGTACTGCACGCATCGCACCACCGGCTTTTACTCCGGTACCATGTGAAGCAGGCTTCATAAAAACGCTAGCTCCCCCGAATTTGCAATATTGCTCATGAGGAATAGTACCATTCAATACCGGCACTTTTACCAAGTTTTTCTTTGCTGATTCAACACCTTTAGCGATAGCAGTGGTTACTTCGTTAGCTTTACCTAAACCCCAACCTACGATGCCATTTTCGTTACCAACTACAACTATAGCAGAAAAACTAAAAGTTCTACCACCTTTGGTTACTTTAGTTACACGATTAATGGCAACTAACCTATCCTTTAAATCAAGGTCGTTATTACTTCTTACTTTTTGATTATCTCCTGCCATAGTTATTATAATTTAAGCCCTGCTTCACGAGCAGAGTCGGCTAATTGTTTAACTCTACCATGATATAAAAATCCATTACGATCGAATACCACAGTTTCAATACCGGCACCTTTTGCTTTTTCGGCGATTAATGCACCTACTTTAGCAGCTTGCTCTATTTTAGTTCCTTTTTGAGAGGCAACCTCTTTTTCAAGAGATGAGGCAGATAGAAGCGTTTTTCCGTTTAAATCATCTACTAATTGAACAGAAATTTGTTTGTTGCTTCTGAAAACCGACATTCTTGGCCTCTCTGCAGTACCCGCAATTTTGCTGCGAATACTTCTTTTTATTCTAAGTCTTCTTTCTACTTTAGAAAAAGCCATAATAATTAAATTTTAATCAGATTAAACTTTTGCAGATTTACCAGCTTTACGTCTGATTTGCTCTCCCACAAACTTAACACCCTTACCTTTATAAGGTTCTGGCTTACGTAGTGAACGAATTTTCGCACAAACCTGACCAAGCAATTGCTTGTCTGCAGACTCTAATGTAATAATCGGATTACTCTTTCTGTCGGTTACAGCTTCAACTTTAATTTCTGCTGGTAACTGCAAATGAATCGGGTGAGAGTAACCTAAAGCTAATTCAAGAATTTGTCCTTGGTTAGTAGCTCTGTAACCTACACCTACCAATTCTAATTTCTTAACAAAACCATTTGCAACTCCTTCCACCATATTATTAATGAGCGAACGATATAAACCGTGCTGAGAGCGGTGTTCTTTTGATTCTGAAGGTCTTTTAACCTCAACTTGCGAATCATTAATCTCAACAGCCATTTCAGGATTAACTTGTTGTGTTAATTCTCCTTTTGGACCCTTAACTGTAACCAGGTTATCTTTTACTGTTACGGTAACTCCGGCTGGTATTGAGATGGGTTGTTTTCCTATCCTTGACATAATACTTTCTCCTTTATTAACTTACGTAACATAAAACTTCACCACCAACTTGTGCTTGTCTGGCTTCTTTATCGGTCATAACACCTTTTGAAGTAGATAGGATTGCAACTCCCAATCCATTTAACACTCTTGGTATTTCTTTATAACCGGCATACTTACGTAAACCTGGTGTACTTACACGCTTAAGTTCTTTTATCGCAGACACTTTTGACTCTGCGTTGTACTTAAGGGCAATCTTGATAATTCCTTGCTTATTATCATCAACAAATTTGTAGTTAAGAATATAACCTTTGTCATAAAAAACTTTGGTCATTTCTTTCTTCAGATTTGATGCAGGAATTTCAACAACTTTGTGTTTTGCCATAATGGCATTTCTGATTCTAGTCAGAAAATCTGCTATTGGATCTGTCATTTTCAAAAGTTTAAATTAATCCCGACATCGGGACAATATTTATACTTGAAACCTAATTTCTCTACCAACTGGCCTTTTTTACTCCGGGAATTAATCCTGCAGAAGCCATTTCACGGAACTGAATCCTACTAAGACCGAATTGTCTCATGTATCCTTTCGGACGACCAGTAATTTTGCATCTGTTATGCATACGTACCGGTGAAGCATTTTTTGGTAATTTCTGTAATCCTTCGTAATCACCAGCTTCTTTCAGTGCCGCTCTTTTTTCAGCGTATTTGGCAACAAGCTTGGCTCTTTTTACTTCGCGAGCCTTCATTGATTCCTTGGCCATATTTAACTCTTTTTTGTGTTTTTAAATGGTAATCCAAAAGCTTTTAACAATGCAAAAGCTTCTTCATCTGAATTTCCAGAGGTCACAAAGGTAATATTCATACCCAAAATCTTACTAACATTGTCAATATTTATTTCAGGAAAAATAATTTGCTCCTCAATACCTAATGTATAGTTACCTCTTCCATCAAGCTTGCTGTTGATTCCTTTGAAGTCACGAATCCTTGGTAATGACACGCGAATTAATCTTTCAAGAAATTCATACATCTTGTCTTTTCTTAAAGTTACTCTAACACCAATAGGCATTTTTTTACGTAACTTAAAGTTAGAAACATCTTTCTTAGAAAGACAAGGAACAGCTTTTTGACCGGTAATAGCGGTAAGCTCGTTAATTGCAATATCAACCATTTTTTTATCAGCCACTGCTTGACCAATACCTTGGTTAATAACAATTTTCTCTAATTTAGGAACTTGCATTACAGTAGTGTAATCAAATTCCTTCATCAATGTAGGAACAACTTGTTCCTTATACATTGTTTTTAAACTAGGTGTATAGCTCATTACTTGATCTCCTCCCCTGATTTTTTAGCAAACCTTACTAATTTACCTTCACTATTCTGACGTCGACCAACTTTTGTTGATTCGCCAGTTGAAGGATCTTTAAGGTTTAAGTTAGAGATATGGATAGGCGCTTCCTGCTTCACAATACCCCCTTGAGGATTATCAGCATTAGGCTTAGCATGCTTAGATACCATGTTAATTCCTTCCACGATAGCTCTATTCTTACTAATAAGAACTTCAAGCACTTTACCTTCTTGTCCTTTATATTCACCGGCGTTAACAATTACTGTATCGCCTTTTTTAATATGTAATTTTCCCATTGCTATCTTTTATTAAAATTTATAGCACCTCAGGAGCCAATGAAACGATTTTCATATAACCGTCACGTAGTTCTCTGGCAACAGGGCCAAAGATACGAGTTCCACGCATTTCGCCTGCCTGATTTAAAAGCACACATGCGTTTTCGTCGAATCGGATATAAGAACCATCGGCTCTTCTGATCTCTTTTTTTGTACGAACAACTACTGCCTTTGTAACAGTACCTTTCTTCATTTCTGTTGAAGGAATGGCACTTTTAACCGTTACAACGATACGATCACCAATGGTAGCGTATCTTTTTTTAGTACCACCAAGTACTCTGATGCAGAGTACTTCTTTGGCACCACTATTATCGGCAACAGCCAATCTGGATTCTTGTTGTATCATGATTACTTAGCTCTTTCGATAATTTCTACAAATCTCCAACGTTTTGTTTTGCTTAAAGGACGAGTCTCCATAATTTTTACAGTATCGCCTTCGTTGCAGGTGTTATTCTCGTCGTGTGCGTGAAATTTCTTACTCTTTTTCACGAACTTTCCGTAGATGGGGTGCTTCTCACGGATTTCTACTGAAACAACAATAGATTTATCCATTTTATCACTCGCCACAACACCGATACGTTCTTTTCTTAAATTTCTTTTTTCCATCACTAAACTATTTTTCGGTTAATTGCTTTTGACGCAAAACAGTTTGCAATCTAGCAATATTTCTACGTAAGCCTCTTATCTGCAATGGATTTTCCAATGGAGATATGCTATGATTGAGTTCTAAACGAATAAGCTCAGCACGTTCGGTCTCAATCCTTTCAATGATCTCATTGATCGCCATTTCATTAATTTCCGAAGTTTTCATACTTATGCGTTTTTAGTTTCAACATAGTCTCGTCTTACAACGAATTTAGTAGTAACAGGCAATTTTTGAGCTGCTAAGCGCAATGCTTCTTTTGCTGTTTCAAATGGTACTCCATCACATTCAATAATGATTCTTCCTGGAGTAACAGGAGCCACAAATCCTTCCGGGCTACCTTTACCTTTACCCATCCTTACTTCGGCAGGTTTTTTAGTAATTGGCTTGTCCGGAAATATTCTAATCCAGATTTGTCCTTGACGTTGCATGTAACGGGTTACCGCAATACGAGCTGCCTCAATTTGGCGTCCGGTAATCCATTTACTTTGTAAGGCCTTTATTCCGAAAGATCCGAAAGCTAGCTGAGCTCCTCTTTGAGCTTCGCCTTTCATTTTACCTTTCTGCCTTCTTCTGTATTTTACTTTCTTTGGTTGTAACATCTTTCTAACTCATTTACATTAGCTGATGACTACTTTCTTCTCTTCTTAAAGTTCCCACCTTTACGCTGCTTGTCTTGAGTAGCAAAATTTGGTGAAAGATCTGGCTTACCATAAATCTCTCCTTTACATATCCAAACTTTAATACCTAACAAACCTGTTTTGGTAAGAGCTTCAGCCTGAGCGTAATCAATATTTGCACGAAAAGTATGAAGTGGAGTTCTTCCTTCTTTATACATTTCAGACCTGGCCATTTCCGCACCGTTCAAACGACCTGAAATTTGAATTTTGATACCTTCTGCTCCCATTCTCATGGTAGAAGCAATAGCCATTTTCAATGCACGACGAAATGCGATACGTCCTTCTAACTGACGTGCAATATTATTAGCTACAATAATAGCATCTAATTCTGGTCTTTTTACCTCAAAAATGTTGATTTGAACCTCCTTATCGGTGATTTTCTTCAACTCTTCTTTTAGTTTATCAACCTCTTGGCCACCTTTTCCAATAATGATACCCGGACGAGCTGTGTGTACAGTAATCGTTATCAGCTTTAGTGTACGTTCAATAACTATTCTCGAAATACTAGCCTTAGCTAAACGAGCGTTAAGGTATTTACGGATTTTTGTATCTTCTAAAATCTTATCTCCGTAATTCTTTCCGCCAAACCAATTAGAGTCCCATCCTCTGATGATTCCTAATCTGTTACTTATTGGATTTACTTTTTGTCCCATCTAACTAACTTTTTATTTCTTGTTGGTTATCAACGTTGCTATCAATATAAATGGTTACATGGTTCGATCTTTTTCTGATTCGATGAGCACGTCCTTGCGGAGCGGGTCTCAATCTTTTTAATATTCTCGCTGAATCAACATTGATTGATTTAACATACAGATTTGCATCTTCCATGCGTACACCTTCATTCTTCTCCTTCCAGTTGGAAATGGCAGATAAAAGAAGTTTCTCTACCCTTCTTGAAGCTTCTTTTGAAGAAAACTTCAACATATCTAAGGCTAAATTCACTTCTTTTCCTCTGATCATATCGGCAACCAGACGCATTTTACGTGGAGAAGTAGGCACATTGCGAAGTGAAGCAAAACTTACTTGTTTTTTTGCTTCCTTATTTTTTTCTGCTCTGAGTCTTTTTCTTGCACCCATTTTTAATTCTCTTTTAAAATTACTTTACAGTCAGGTTACCTTTTCTTGTTTCCGCCGTGACCTCTATAGGTACGTGTTGGAGAAAACTCACCTAACTTGTGACCTACCATATTTTCGGTCACATAAACAGGAATAAATTTATTTCCGTTGTGCACTGCGATAGTATGTCCTACAAATTCAGGAGATATCATCGATGCTCTTGCCCATGTTTTAATCACAGATTTCTTTCCAGAATCGTTCATTGCAAGAACTTTTCTTTCAAGTTTATAATCTATAAATGGGCCTTTTTTTAGTGATCTGCTCATAAGTTCTTCAGATTATCCGTTATTTTTTACGTCTTTCAAGAATGTACTTACTAGAGGCTTTCTTCTTATCACGGGTTTTGTAGCCTTTAGCTAACACACCTGTACGTGATCTTGGATGACCTCCAGACTGTCTTCCTTCTCCACCACCCATTGGGTGATCTACTGGGTTCATGGCTACACCACGAACACGAGGACGACGTCCTAACCAACGTGAACGACCTGCTTTACCAGATCTTTCTAATGCATGGTCTGAATTACCTACCGCACCAATAGTAGCGCGACAAGTTGTAAGGATCATTCTTGTTTCACCTGAAGGCAATTTAATAACTGCATACTTTCCTTCACGAGCAGCCAACTGAGCAAATGTTCCCGCACTACGGGCCATAATTCCACCCTGTCCTGGGCGCAACTCAATGTTGTGAATGATCGTTCCTAATGGGATCTCTTTCAGGGTTAATGTGTTCCCAAGTTCAGGACTAATACCTGTACCTGATTGAACAGTTTGACCGACTTCTAATCCGTTAGGAGCGAGAATATAACGTTTTTCGCCATCGGAATACACCAATAATGCGATACGCGCACTACGATTCGGGTCATATTGTATTGACTCTACTGTAGCTGCAACACCGTCTTTATTTCTCTTGAAATCGATTACCCTGTAACGTCTCTTATGTCCACCCCCCATGTAACGCATGGTCATTTTTCCGGTGTTATTACGACCTCCGGACTTTTTTATGGGCTCCAGTAAGGACTTTTCTGGTGTACTTGAGGTAATCGTATCAAATGCACCAATAACTTTGTGTCTCTGCCCCGGTGTTGTGGGCTTTAGCTTTCTTACTGCCATTTTAATTAAATATTGCTATAAAAATCAATCTTTTCTCCTTCTGCCAAAGTAACAATTGCTTTTTTGTAAGCAGCAGTTTTACCTACCTGCACACCACTTTTAGTATAACGGCTTTTTACTTTACCGGCATAATTAATGGTATTTACTCTTTCAACAGTTACACTGTACATTTCCTCAACCGCTTGTTTAATTTGTAATTTATTAGCGTCTTTGTTTACTACAAATCCAAAGCAATTTAGTTTTTCGCCTTGCTCGTTGAGTTTTTCAGTAACTATTGGCTTAATTAATATTTGCATGTTAAAATCTCCTTAAGCTTTAAATTAAAGATTACCTAATCCTTCAACTGAACTTTCAACTAGAACTAATGCTCCGGCTTTCATAATACTATAAGTATTTAATTCAGCTAATGTTACTACTTCCGATTTAGGAATATTTCTAGAAGCCAGGTAAACGTTTTTATCAGCCTCTTTTAAAACAACTAATGAACGTTTTCCATCTACATTCAGACTCTTACGGATTTGAGCGAATTCTTTTGTTTTAGCCGACTCCATATTGAAATCTTCAATCACAATAATACTTCCGCTTTTAGCTTTATAAGATAAAGCAGATTTGCGGGCAAGCTCTTTCAACTTGCGATTCAACTTAAATCCATAATTACGTGGACGAGGACCAAAAATACGACCACCACCACGGAATACAGGAGACTTAATGCTACCTGCACGTGCAGTACCGGTTCCTTTTTGCTTTTTGATCTTACGTGTACTTCCAGCGATCTCAGCTCTCTCTTTTGACTTATGGGTTCCTTGACGTTGATTTGCAAGGAACTGTTTTACATCAAGATAGATAGCATGATCGTTGGGCTCAATACCGAAAACAGAATCTGCTAATTCAACAGTCTTTCCGGTCTCTTCTCCTTTTATGCTTAATACTTTTAGTTCCATTACATTTCAACAATTACATATGAACCTTTAGCTCCTGGAACAGAACCTTTAACAATAAGAAGGTTGTTTTCAGGAATCACTTTTAATACTCTAAGGCTTTCTACCATCACTCTGTTTCCACCAGTTCTTCCAGCCATTCTCATACCTTTGAATACGCGAGCAGGATAAGAAGCTGCACCAATAGAACCCGGAGCTCTAAGACGGTTGTGCTGTCCGTGAGTAGAACCACCAACACCACCAAATCCATGACGTTTTACTACGCCTTGAAAACCTTTACCTTTAGAGATACCTGTAACATCAACGAAAATATCTTCCTGGAAGATATCTACAGTTACTGCATCTCCTAAATTCAATTCTTGTTCGAACCCTTTGAATTCAACAACACTTCTTTTAGGTGTTACGCCTGCTTTTTTAAAGTGGCCTAACTCCGGCTTAGATGTGCTCTTTTCCCTCTTTTCGTCGAACGCCAGCTGTACAGCCTCATAACCATCGGTTTCTACAGTTTTAACCTGCGTAACCAAGCATGGGCCAGCTTCGATAACAGTGCATGGAATGTTTTTCCCATCGGCACTGAAAACGGATGTCATTCCGATTTTTTTTCCAATTAATCCTGGCATTGTTACAAAAATTAAAAATTAATGATCACACTTTGATTTCAACTTCAACTCCACTTGGCAACTCTAATTTCATTAAAGCGTCGATAGTTTTAGCAGTTGAGCTATAGATATCGATTAAACGCTTGTATGATGAAAGTTGAAATTGCTCTCTTGACTTCTTGTTTACAAATGTTGAACGCAACACTGTAAATACTCTTTTATGAGTAGGAAGTGGAATAGGACCGCTTACTACAGCCCCTGTTGTTTTTACTGTCTTAACGATCTTTTCAGCTGACTTATCAACCAAGTTATGATCGTAAGATTTCAATTTTATTCTAATCTTTTGACTCATCTTGAGATCTTATTATAATAATTCTACTTTTCCTTCAGCTTCCTTAACTACTTCAACTGCGATCGATTTAGAAACTTCTTCGAAGTGTGAGAACACCATTGATGAAGTTGCACGACCTGATGAAATAGTACGCAAAGCGGTTACATATCCGAACATTTCGGCAAGAGGCACTTTAGCTTTGACCACTCTAGCTCCAGCTTTAGATTCCATTCCTTCTACCTGACCACGACGTTTGTTAAAGTCAGAGATAATATCTCCCATGTACTCCTCAGGAGTAACAACTTCAACTTTCATGATTGGTTCAAGAAGAACTGGCTTAGCTTTAGCACAAGCATTTTTGAAAGCTTGACGACCAGCGATCTCAAATGACAATTGATCTGAATCCACAGGGTGGAAAGATCCATCAGTAAGAGTTACTTTAAGGCTATCTACAACGAATCCGGCTAATACACCATTTACCATTGCATCTTTGATTCCTTTTTCAACTGAAGGCACATATTCTTTAGGAACATTACCACCTTTAATTTCGTTGACAAACTCTAACCCTTCTTTTCCATCAGTAGGACCGATAGTTACATGAATATCAGCAAACTTACCGCGACCACCCGACTGCTTTTTAAACACTTCTCTGTGTTCAACAGTTTGAGTAATTGCCTCTTTATAAGTAACCTGAGGACGACCTTGATTACACTCAACTTTAAATTCACGTTTCAAACGGTCAATGATAATTTCAAGGTGAAGCTCACCCATACCACTAATTACTGTTTGTCCGCTATCTTCATCAGTTTGAACACGGAATGTTGGATCTTCTTCTGCTAATTTAGCAAGAGCAACACCCATTTTATCCATATCCTTTTGTGATTTAGGCTCTACTGCCACACCAATTACCGGCTCTGGAAAATCCATAGATTCCAAAGTAATAGGGTGTTTCTCATCACAAAGTGTATCTCCGGTACGAATATCTTTAAAACCAACACCTGCACAAATATCACCTGCTTCGATTACATCTTGAGGTAACTGCTTGTTTGATTTCATTTGGTATAAACGTGAAATACGTTCTTTTTTACCAGTACGTGTATTTAATGCATATGAACCAGCATCAATCTTACCTGAATAAACACGCATAAATGCTAAACGACCAACAAATGGGTCAGTAGCAATTTTAAAGGCTAATGCAGAAAGAGGAGCATTCACATCATGAGGACGAGATTCTTCTTCTCCTGAATCAGGATTAATTCCTTTAACTGCAGGAATTTCACTTGGTGAAGGTAAAAATGCAACAACAGAATCCAACAAACGTTGTACTCCTTTGTTTTTAAATGCAGAACCACACATCATTGGAGTGATGGTTCTAGCGATAGTTGCCTTACGGATAACAGCGATCATTTCTTCCTTAGTAATTGACTCAGGATCTTCGAAATAACGCTCCATTAACTCCTCATCAGATTCAGCAACAGCTTCAACTAACTTATCTCTCCATTCTTGTGCTTCCTCTTTTAGGTTCTCAGGAATTTCTTTCAATTCATAACGAGATCCCAATTGCTCATCATCAAACCAAACCACGGCTTTGTTTTCGATTAAGTCAATAACTCCTTCGAAATTTTCTTCTGCCCCAATAGGAATTTGAATTGGAATAGGATTTGCACCTAACATTTCCTTAACCTGGCGAACTACTTCAAAAAAGTTTGCACCTGAACGATCCATTTTATTAACGAAACCAATACGAGGAACACCATATTTATCAGCTTGTCTCCAAACCGTTTCTGATTGTGGTTCAACACCACCAACAGCACAAAAAACAGCAACAGCACCATCAAGCACTCTTAAAGAACGCTCTACCTCAACAGTAAAGTCAACGTGTCCGGGAGTATCAATGATGTTTACTTTATATGATTCTTTATTATAGTTCCAGTTGGTTGTAACTGCAGCAGATGTAATTGTAATACCTCTCTCCTGCTCTTGTTCCATCCAGTCCATGGTAGCAGCACCATCATGCACTTCACCAATTTTATGAGTAATACCAGTATAAAACAGAATACGCTCTGTTGTTGTGGTTTTACCCGCATCGATATGCGCCATGATACCGATATTCCTGGTGTATTTTAAATCTGTATTTCCCATTTTATTTATCCTTAAAAGATTAGATGATTAGAATCTAAAATGAGCGAATGCTCGGTTAGCCTCTGCCATCCTGTGCATATCTTCTTTCTTTTTGAAGGCTGCACCTTCATTGTTATAAGCCGCAACAATTTCAGCAGATAGTTTTTCTGCCATAGATTTCCCACTTCTTTTACGAGCGAAAAGAATCAAATTCTTCATTGCGATAGAAACTTTTCTTGATGGACGGATTTCCATTGGAACCTGGAAAGTTGCACCTCCAACTCTACGACTCTTCACCTCAACAGAAGGGGTAATATTCTCTAAACCTTTTTTCCACATTTCTAACGCTGACTTACCTTCTTTTTCAGCTTTGTCAGCCATGCGGTCTAATGCATCGTAAAAAATTCCGTATGCAGTTGATTTTTTACCATCAAGCATCAGGTTGTTAATAAATTGAGTAACCAAAGTATCATTAAACTTTGGATCAGGAAGCAATATTCGCTTCTTTGGTTTACCTTTTCTCATTTTTTCTTGTTTATTAGTCTCTTATTGGCTGTCAATGTTTCTGTGTCTTCAAAGATGATAAATCAACTTTTACTCAACCCTTTGTTTTAACTCACCAATAAACAAAACCAAACGTTAAACATTAATTAAATTACTTCTTTGGACGCTTTGTTCCATACTTAGAACGACGTTGAGTACGCCCTTCAACTCCTGAAGCATCTAAAGCTCCACGTACCAAGTGATAACGAACACCAGGAAGATCTTTTACCCTTCCACCTCTTACAAGAACAATTGAGTGCTCCTGAAGGTTATGTCCTTCTCCCGGAATGTAAGCATTCACCTCTTTACCATTCGTCAAACGAACCCTGGCAACCTTTCTCATGGCCGAATTCGGCTTCTTTGGTGTAGTCGTGTACACCCTCACACAAACACCTCTTCGTTGAGGACAAGCATCTAACGCTCTAGATTTACTTTTTTCAACCAATTGTGTGCGTCCTTTACGAACTAACTGTTGAATTGTTGGCATATAACTAAAATTGTTTAAAATAAAATTCTTTACTATCGCTTATAACACGCTCTTTTTCCCCATACAAAACACACTGATAATCAGTGCCTTTTAATTATTTTAGACAAAAAAGCGATGCAAAAGTACTAATTTTCAAGGAATAAACACTATTTCTTTGTGTATTTTTTTTCAAAAAAAGAGAGGAAATGAAAATATTCTAAATTCATTGTGCTGAATCAGATAAGTATCATTTTTGACATTGGAGTTTATGTGCACCCTGGATTAAGTTGTCAAATCTTAAAATCAAGATTTGCTTTTAGCTTCGATACAATAATTTATTTCAAAAAAACATTAATCTATATTCAAAAAAACAACAAATCTTTAAATTTATGTTACCATATTTAATTAATGATACATACTTTTTTACAAGATTTTGTCATTTTCGAAGTGTGTAAAAATAGTTAATCTTTTTACAAAGTAACACAACGCACATTAAAAAAATTAAGGATTTTATGACGTAATAGATTTTTAACGACTATAGGTAACTGAAGGAGTATACAAGAAATATTACGACTAATTTGAAAAAACATTTTCCGGAACCTTTTGTAAGAATAACATTTTATCTATTCAGGCTCAATTTCTCAATTATTTCTACTTTCAACCTTTTAACATCCTGTTGATTAATCTCATCTCTATTACTTCTTAATGCCTTATCAATTAATATGCTTTGCTTTTCATAGTCACTACATGCTTTGCACACTTTAACATGTAACTTAAGCTGTACTTTTTCCTTAAAATTTAATCTGACCTGAAGTTTTTTCTCAACCAATTCAGTTGCCCTTAAACATGACAACATGATTATGTGCATTATTTTCTTCATTTTATAATTTTTACTTTGCCCGGGTATTTAGTCAACTACTTATATGTACGCTATTTTATCTTTAAGGTTAAACCTAAACAAACCATTTTTTTTCGATACATGCCCGTAATTGTAACTTTGCCCTGTGAATCACTTGCCAATAATTAGACGATGTAATATTTAATTCCTTACATATGTCTTCACCTTTTTTTTGCATCAGATATTTTAGTTTTACTGTTGCATTCCAACTTTCAGGTAATGCATCTAAACACTTCTGCAACACCTTATTAAAATCATCATCATCTAACAAATGTCCCTCTTCATCATCCCAGTTTTTTGGTGTGCTTTCTAATTTCCAACCACCATCACTATTAAAAAAAACAGACATAAAACTCTCATCCATTGATACATGTGATTTTGATTTTTTCCGATAAAAATCAACTATTTTATTATTCAGGATTGAAAAAAGCCATGTTTTTACAGAAGACTTTCCCTGAAAGGTCTCTTGCCGTTCCACAGCCACTAAAAAGGTATCCTGAACCAGATCTCTGGCCACTTCACTATTAGAAGTTTTATGGTAAGCCCACTTATATAAATCATCAGTGTATTGATTAACCCATTCTACTACTTTTGATTTTTCCATATAGTTCAATGTAAAATTTATAAGCGCAATATAATATAAATGATCTGTATTAAGGAAAAAGACTCAATTACATTTAAAATTTGGTTTAATAATCTTCACATTCCAACAACTCATATCAATAAAATTTGTAGTTGCACAATTTTAGTATATTTGCGCCGATTTCTTAAATATATTTCATTTTGAGGAATTTGGTTTATTTAATTTAAAAGAAACCTGTATTATCATTCGATTACTTTACTCCCCTTGTTTCGCGGATTTTAAGGGATTAAGCAGAACGATTTAATGATAATACTAAACTTAAAAAAATGAAAGCATTTGTATTTCCAGGGCAAGGAGCCCAATTTGTTGGTATGGGGAAAGACCTGTACGAGAATTCTGAAATGGCCAAAGAACTTTTTGAAAAAGCTAATGACATCTTAGGATTCAGAATTACTGACTTGATGTTTGATGGTACAGTCGAAGATCTAAAACAAACAAAAGTTACTCAACCAGCCATATTTTTACATTCTGTATTGCTAGCGAAAACATTAGGTAATGACTTTAATCCAGAAATGGTTGCCGGCCATTCATTAGGTGAGTTTAGTGCCTTAGTTGCTGCTGATGCCATGACATTTGAAGACGGATTAAAATTGGTTTCACAAAGAGCCATAGCTATGCAAAAAGCATGCGAAGCTGAACCTTCAACAATGGCTGCAATTGTTGGTCTTGAAGATAGTGTTGTAGAAGAGGTTTGCGAAAGCATTGACGATGTAGTTGTAGCTGCAAATTATAACTGCCCCGGACAATTAGTTATTTCTGGTTCATTTGCAGGTATTGATAAAGCTTGTGAAGCATTAACTGAAAAAGGAGCAAAAAGAGCTCTTAAGCTTCCTGTTAGCGGAGCTTTCCATTCTCCATTAATGGAACCTGCCAGAACAGAACTTGCTGCAGCTATTGAAGCCACTGAAATTAAATCTCCAGTTTGTCCGGTGTATCAAAACGTAAGTGCTACTCCATTTACTGATGCTGCATCCATTAAAGAAAATCTGGTTGCTCAGTTAACTGCTCCCGTAAAATGGACCCATACAGTTCAGAATATGATTGCTGATGGAGCCACATCATTTACTGAAGTTGGACCAGGTAAAGTACTTCAAGGACTCGTTAAAAAAGTTGATCGAAAAATGGAAGTTGCAGGAATAAGCAGCTTGTAATCAATAGATAACTCAGGTTGTTAAACCTAGAATTATGGACCGAAAGCGATTATCGTTTTCGGTTTTTTTGTATAACAAAAACCCTTTATAAAATACAGATTATTTAAAAACCTCTTACTTTTCTACTCAATAGAATAGTCAAATAGAGGTAACAGTTTGGGGTAAAATGCAATAGCAATATCCCAATGATTTAATTCAGTATGGCACTTACTCAACATATAAATTGAAAAGTATTTTATATTTAAACGATAGAGCCATTCAATAAACCATCTTTTTCTGGTAACAGAATAACAAAAGTAAATCTACTGGATTAAAAGTATATGTATTCTAGCCTGAATAATTCACAAATATTTCTATTCCAACCTTCAACAGCCCGCCACCTTTGGTCGTCCTAAGATTGTATTTTATCAAAACAGATCGCTATTCCTCAAAAATAAAATCTTGCGGTTGCTCAAGCCTGACAGACATTTGAAGGTCTCAAAACGAAAATTCATGAATCAAAGATCAGCGAAGCTAATTAATCTGGCTAAGTGAAAATAATTTGTGTATTATTTCCACCACACATGGCATAAAAGTCACCAACAGTTAACACATCACTTACCTCTTCATATAAATCCTCTTTACTCAATTTAAACATATCCATGGCTAGTTTGCAGGCATATATTTCTCCTCCTCCGGCTGTTATCATTTCCAAAAATTCATCAACCGGAGGAATATCTAATTCTTCCATCTGCTTTTTCATCATTGCGGAAACTCCAGATTCTACCCCGGGGATTCCACCCAGCCAGGTGGGAAACGACAAACCTCCGGGCATTCGCATAGAAGGATTACCTACTGTGGCTGTGTGTAATTTCTTCATTTGTTTCTTTGTTATGGCGTCTAAACCAAAAAAAGTAAAAAATAATTTGGCTTCAATACCTTCCATTACTGCTCCATTAGCCAAAACCAGCGTAGCGTAAACATCTTCAATTGATCCTTTAGCGCATATGATGCATACTTTTTTTAACGGATTTTCTTCTTTGTTCATAGCTTGTTAATTTAATTTTTTGGCAAGAAGACGATGATTGAACCTGCATAATCATTTGCAAAACGAATATGACACCCGATGAAAACGTCTTCACTCTATTGATTATTACACACAACTTGCTGGCTTTGGGATTCCTGCAATTTTTGAGGAATATTTAAGAGGTCCACCAGGAAATAACTTATACAATCCTTTTATATCAACTATTCCTGATTTTCCCACCTTACGAATAGTTAAAACTTCACCAACCTTATACTTTTCTCGTAAATACTCAAGTACCTCAAAATGTTTGTCAGAAAGCTCAATACCTATTTCTTTTGCGATAGTTTCTGCAATTTCCTTATCCCATTGCGAAGGATCTGTCATATAACCTTCTTCATTTACGTCTACAGTTTTACCAGCAATTACCATATGTCCCATAATGTTTGTTTTATTTGTTTTTAAAATCCAGAATATTATTATATCAAAAATGAACTATCATTGATCATCAACTTACTCTTATAGAAAAATCATGCTCTATTAGACATATTTTTCATAAATGTGACCATAAACCCCATGGCCTTTTTCATCTCTGGTTTATTAAGCTCACGCATCAGCTTAAATATTGAATATTCAGGCACATTATTGGTTTCCATACTGCTATAAACCTTAAGTGCATTTTGTAATGATTGCATCACCTCCGGCTGAGTCAGATTTTTAACTGTATTTAATATCATTACAATATTATCCGCCAGTAAACGAACATCATCCCTTGAAAAATTAGTAACTATATTGTCAATGATCTGGCCTGTTTCCTTAAAAAATTCGAAATACCCCTTTTGCTCAAATTCATTTAGTTTACCTGTAAAATCGATGATCGACTCCCTGACAATTGGTCCGACATCTTTTGCCAAATCAACCGTACTTTCGAATAAGGAAAGCATAACAGATATATTATCAATGTTTTGCAAAAGCTTAATTCCCAGATTTTTCATCTGATCAATATCCATTTCAACCTGTTGATTTTCTAATTCAATAACAGCTGTATCGTACATATCTTTCCCTACAATCTGCAAATCAGCTAATAAATCTTCCACACTTTCTGCTTTTCGATTCTGCTGATTCAGGCTATCTAAAACCAAATCCATTTTATGATTGAGGGAATTGATTTGTTCCTGTATATTTTGCTCATTCATATTACCTGTTTTTAATTTTAGAATGTCACTCTTTTCTTACCTGCCATGGTCATGTCTGCCTCAATCGGAAGCTCTTTGCCTTTCAGAAGAATATGCCAGTATATCCATCTGAACATTATTTTACCGTAGTGATTAATTTTCGTATTCTTTAAAAGTCCGAATGGCCCTATCCCTGGCAATGGGAAAGTACCTGGCAAAGGTTCTGTATCATAGTTAAAATCAATTAATGCTCCTTTTCCATATCCGGTTTCAATATAACAATTGGCATGCCCATCGAATTTGGCTGTTAGCGGACGATCTTCAATGGCACTCATCAGGTTTTCGAATAATATTTCCGATGCAAAATGAGCCACAGAACCAGCTTTTGAAGTTGGGATATTGGCTGCATCTCCGATAACAAAAATATTCTGATGATCTCTATGCTGTAATGTTTGTTTATCTGTGAATACAAAATTCAAATCATCACCCAATCCGCTCCTTTCAACCATTTCATCACCCATATTTACAGGTACAATAGTGAGAGTATCGAATTCAACTTCTCGCTCATCATAGGATACCAATGTTTTTCTCTCGTTATCAACCCGTTCTATATAAAAGTCTGCCACCACATTGATATTCTTTTCAACCAACAACTCTGATAACATTTTGGTAGCTATAGGCTTTGTAAATACACCTGGCATGGGAGTTACAATTGTAATATCCACCTTGTCTCTGATACCCTTTTTAGTAAAAAATTCTTCTGCCAAGAAAACAAACTCAAGCGGAGCAACAGGACATTTATATGGAATCTCGGTTATGGCCATTACCAGCTTACCTCCCTGCCAGCTTTTAAAGTGCCTCTGTAAAGCCAGCGCACCTTCAATTGTGTAAAAATCAAATATATCTTTATACCACAATTTCTCTTGTAAACCCGGAGTTTCATCTGGGCGGGTTATTGTTCCTGTGGCAATAATAAGAAAGTCATAATGTAGTACCTTACCACCATCCAGTAATACCTGTTTATTATTTGCATCAACCTTATCTATTCCGGTATACATTACGTTTACCCCTACAGGAAAAAAACTACTCTTAGGTTTTCTCACATCTTTCTCATGATAAATTCCAAAAGGAATAAATAAAAATCCCGGTTGGTAATAATGGGTTCTGTGTTTATCAACAATTGTGATATCCCAATCTTCCCTTTCCAAAGCATTTCTTAGCTTATTAGCCATCATGGTACCGGCAGTACCTCCTCCTAGTATTACAATTTTTTTCATATTGATCGGTTTAAACCTAATATTTTATGTATTTTGAAGTGTCCCTTTTTCAGCGATAAGGATTTATAGTTAAGAATAATAACTTATGCTCCACTGAAATACACTAGAAAGATAATGCTACAAACCAATACTTTATGACAACAGGATGGTAATAAATATCATTTTATGATATATATCAATTAGTTACAATAAATAAGGTGATAAACATCAAGTTATGGATCCAAAATGCAGCTGTGAGGCATGTGAACTTAAAGAATTATTTTTTCAGAATGTATCTACTAATGAAATGATGAGCCTTTGTAATAGCAGGGTTGAAAAAAACTATGAGAAAGGTGATTTTATTTTGGAACAAGGCAAACACATTGAAGAATTCATATATTTAAAAAGCGGACTTGTTAAATTATTTGTTACCAATCATGACGATAAAGAGCAGATTCTTTCTTTTGCCAAGCCTTTTGATTTTGTAAGCTTACTGAGTTTATTCTCTCAAAAACACCATAGTTATTCCGTAATGGCTATTGAAGAATCAACAACTTGCAATATTTCCATAAAAAACATCAAGCGATTAATCGATGAAAATGGAAAATTCTCCATGAGTATACTTGAAAAATTAAGCAAAGTAAGTGATGCTATAATTAAAGAATCATTGGAAATTCGACGCCGGAATCTTCGTGGACGTATTGCTTATGTTTTATTGCATTTTGCAAATGACATCTATAAAAGTAATAGTTTTGAATTGCCAGTAAGCAGGAAAGAAATTGCTGAGTATATTGGTATGACTACGGAAAATGTGATTCGTGCTCTTACTGAATTTCGAAAGGATGGTGTTATCAAAATATTCGGGAAAGTAATTGAGATTGTTGAATATAATAAATTAGTACAGATTTCAGAACATGGGTAAACCTTGCACATTATAATTCCTGTAAAAACAAGTTTTTAAATGTATTTCATAAAAGCATCTGATTATTTGATACCTAGCTAATATAGATGTTTATCAATTCCCCTGACCTTTCACATATTTTCTGAACAGATTATTACATACCTTGCATCATTAAAATAAATTATCATGTTTGAAAAAGAAATATACGTCAATCGACGCAAAAGACTTAAAACCAAAATTAATAAGGGACTGGCAATTGTCATGGGAAATGTAGATGCCAGTATGAATTATACAGACAATACTTATCATTTCAGGCAAGACAGTACCTTTCTTTATTTTTTCGGATTAGATATACAGGGATTAATTGGAGTCATAGATTTCGAGTCCGGAGAAGAAATGCTATTTGGAAATGATTTTTCGATAGAAGATATTGTTTGGATGGGGCCCCAGCAAAAACTTGCAGACAATGCAAAAGTGGTTGGCATTCATCAAACCTATGCTTTGGATAAAATTCAGGATGTAATAAAAAAAGCCCAATCTCAAGGACGAACCATTCATTTTACTCCACCATATCGTGGTAAAAATATGATTTTACTCGGTGAACTGATCGATATTCATCCGGCAAAAGTGAGAGAAATGGCATCTCTGGAATTGATAAAAGCCTGTATTAGCATGCGATCAGTAAAGGAACCTTGTGAAATTGAAGAAATGGAAAGACACATGGCTACTGCGTATCAAATGCATACCACTGCCATGAAATTAGCACATCCGGGTATATCTGAACAGGAAATTACCGGTAAGTTAGAAGGTATTTCTATGTCGGGTGGTGGTATTATATCTTTTCCTGTAATTTGTTCGGTTCGGGGAGAAACATTACACAATCACTATCATGGAAATATATTAAAACAAGGAGATTTGTTGCTTGTTGATGCTGGTAGTGAATCTCCATTGCATTATGCTACGGATCATACCCGAACCTCTCCGGTAGGTGGTAAATTTACTGAGAGACAAAAAGATATTTACCAAATTGTTCTGGATGCCAACAACACTGCATTGGAGGCTACAAAACCTGATATAACTTATCGGGAAGTTCATCTGATTGCTGCCAGAACAATTGCTTCCGGATTAAAAGAACTGGGCATAATGAAAGGTGATATAGATGAAGCTGTGGCAGCAGGAGCTCATGCCTTATTTATGCCACATGGGTTAGGACATATGATTGGATTGGATGTTCATGATATGGAAGACTATGATGACACATTGGTTGGTTATGATGATGAAGTAAAACGCAGTTCTGAATTTGGACTTAAATCTTTACGCATGGGGCGTAAACTCAAACCAAATTTTGTGGTTACAAACGAACCAGGCATATACTTTATTCCTGCCCTTATTGATAGTTGGAAAGCTGAAAATAAGTGTTCCTCATTTATTAATTATGACAAAGTAGATACATATAAAGGGTTTGGTGGCATCAGACTCGAAGATGATGTTTTAATAACCGATTCTGCCAGCCGTATTTTAGGACAAAGAATCCCTATTAATATTGAAGATGTTGAAAAGATGGTGAACACGGAAAGAAGATAATCACAATAAATCCCCTGCCAATTATAAAACCTGACGGGGGATTTAATTAGTGTTCGTATATAAAGTCAAACTACAGCGTTGTTGCTCAAAATCCAGATCCTCCTATACGCTGGTATACTGCCGTTTGAATTTTTCACACGCCTTGTATTTAAACTACATAGTTCAAACACCCGACTTTAGGCACAGACACTAATTAACCTACCTTAGAAACAAATACATCATCACGATGATTATCTCCTTGTTGTTATTTCATGTATCCTTTTAAAAAGAAAAACGTTCTTCCTTAGAGTCTGAGTTTGATTAAAATTTTAGAATTTACTTCATTATAGATTGTATTTGAAGACATTCGATCGAATGTTATTTCAAGCTGCTTATAAACATTACAATGAATAGTGAGGTTCAACTACCTATCTTTTCAAAAGAAAAGCAATCTATTAATTCGGTTGCATTTACATTCCGGGAGGATTTTCCGGAGTGGTAATATCTTTAAGCTCTTCCTCCCGATGATAGTTTATTATTACGCCAACACACTTACTCAATTCTTTAAAGTTTTCAGGATTTTTGGGTGTAATTTCAATAATTATTCTTTGCGTTACACCAAAACTAATACTTATAGAAGTTTCATAATGATCTTCTGAGTTTTCCCAAAGCACTGTTCTATTTTTGAAATCTATTATTCTAACTTCAAAATCACCCAATTCTTCATCCTTACAAACATTAATCTGGTATCCCGTACCTCCATAAAACAAATGTATAAGCTGTAGTTTTTGATGAGGTTGAATTTTATAGCTTCTGGCTAAGGATCTTTTACTGAAAAAAGAATCATCAACATCACAAAACGAAAATACTTCTTTGCAAGACTGAGCTTTAGTAACGCCAACAAAAAACAAATGGAAAACAAAAAGAAACAAGAAGCCTTTTATAAAAAATGTATAAACGTATTTCATAGCATTCATTAATATTAGTCTGGTTAACAAATAAAGATGTGTTGTTTAAAAGTACAAATAATTATATCACTTTAAAACTTTTTTCTATATAAATAAATTATAATCGAAAAATAAATGATCAGTGAGAACAGAGCTACAATACATACATTAAAGATCCAGGTACGAACCAAAATACTACCTAGTTTTTTATAGGGTGCATAGTAATGTGAGCGACCATATCGATTTGCGGAAATATAATACCCAGGTTGAAATTTCCTGATCATTTCTCCTCCAATATATAGATACTTCTTATAATCGTTTGATTTTAGAACAAACTCAGATAACTTTTGATTATAATAATCCTGTTTGGAGTATTTGCGAGTATTTTCTTCCCTTATTTTTTCAATATCCGAATAATATCCCTTCAGCTTAAACCTCAACCACTTTTTAATTTTTTTTGTAGATTTATAAAGCTGATGTACATTTCCTGGTTCAATTTTTATATTCGCAAATTCGTTTTGTATCTCTGGAAATTGTATAGTAAGTTCTTTAATCATCTGGTTTATTTCTTTTGCCCCGGACATTGAACTATCATTCTGAAACTCGCTAAGTGTTGTTTCAAGTTTAGGAAGAAACAAATTTGCATGATATATTGCTTTACTTTGTTTTACTTGCAATTCTGTGAGTCCTGCATCATACTTATTTTCTGTAAACTGGAGCATTACCAAAGCTTCATACGCCCATCTTGAAATGTTAACATCTGCATAAACAGGAACATATCGTTTGGAAGATAAGGAATGGTGGATTTTATCAAAATCGAGAATAGCACCTGCTAATAGTATCTGTGGAATCAATAAAAAAGGAATTGTAATATATATTGATAGAATAGATTTTAAACTGGCTGAAATAAGCAGACCAATAAGGCTGGATGAAAAGGCTGTTATCCATAATATAAGCACATATCCCCAAAACAGGCCTTTTATCTCAAGTATTGTATTCCCAACAAGTACAAACAACAACACTTGAATAAAATTAACAATGGACACATAAAATACTTTTGAATTGACATAAGACCATGGACTTAAACTTAAAAATGACTCACGCTTAATTATTTTCAGATCCCGATGTATTTCACTTGCACTTAATATTAAGCCTAAAAAAAGTGCAACAACAACACTGATAAACAAATATGCCGGAATATTATCGTTTTCGATGAACGAGTATTTATGTGTTACCCCATCTGTAAATTTCAGAAAATATGACATAATAAATGCCAGAATAGGGGCTCCGGAAAAAATCAATAATAAATACTGTGGATCAGCCAGCCTCGTCATACTATTCCTTTTAAAAAACAACAGAAACTGTTTAAAAGAACCGGGAATACAGGTATTGCTTTCTCCTAGATCTTTGGGATTAAGTTTCAGCTCTTTTTCCCGGGATTTTTTCAAAAACAACTCATGCCACTCTATATTCTTAACCGCCCTGTCATTTAGTAAATCTCCACTATCTGATTTTTGTTTATACTCCAGTAATTCAAATATATGCTCTGGATTATATTGACCATAATTCAGCGAATCATCCTCAATAGAATCTGCTAAACCCAAATGCTTTTTAAAATAAGATGATGCTGTTATTGGATTTCCGTAATAGGCTGCATATCCATTCTCATCCAGAATTAAAAGAGTATCAAATAAAAAGAATAGTTCAGATGTTGGCTGATGGACATTAATGATAACAATACTCCCCGACGCAGAAATCTGCTTCAACAACTTAACCACTAATAAGGCATCGGATGATGACAATCCGGATGTAGGCTCATCTACAAATAATACGTTCGGGTTACGAACTACCTCAAGTGCAATATTGAGCCTTTTCCTTTGCCCTCCGCTAATAACCTTGTCAAGTGGATTTCCAACCTTTAGATCTTTAATTTTTGAAAGCCCCAGTTGAGATAAAGTATCATTAACTAATTCTTCTATTTCTTCTAATGACAGATCGCTTCGACATAATTGTGTACTATATTTCAAATTCTGAAAAACCGTTAATTCTTCAATTAATAAATCTTCCTGAGGAACAAATCCGATATGCTTCTTTAGCTTATTAATATTTCCATGAAGTTCATTCCCATTAAGAAATACTTTTCCAGCATCCGGCTTCGTCATTCCACTCAGCAAGCTGAACAAAGTTGTTTTACCGGATCCGCTACCTCCCATTACTGCCATCAACTGTCCGGAAACCACCTTAAATGACAATTCTTTCACTCCTAAATTTGTCCCCTTAAAGTTTTTACACAATCGATATGCATCTAATTCATAAGAATCTTGCTCTTTACTAATGAATTTTCTTTCCAGATCGCCAAAAAACAATGGATCCATATCTGAGGATTCAATAACTCCTCCAAGTGAAAAACGATAGCATTTTTCAGGAAATACTACACGACCGTTAATCTGAATTTTATTTTTTCCACTATATTTTATTAGAAATGATTTTATGGATGAAACATATAAAGCAAATATTTTTCCTTTAAGTCCATCTTTTTGATACATCTGAAAAGAATGGAGCTTAAACCTTTTAAAATCACCAATAACTATAATTGAATCTCCTACATCACGTACCTCCAGATTATCCCTTAAAAAAGCAGTTATATTAAAGATGTCCTCTGACGGAAGCTCAAATACATTTTCAACATATTCAAGCTGTTCTGATAAGCAACAAGGTTTATTCTCTCCCACATCAATAATTTCATTTTCTATCACATAACTTAGTATTGATATATACAGTTCAATCTTTTGACTTTTGGTCAATTCCTTATAAAGTAGCTGAACTTTATCTTTTATTTGTTGCTGAATAAACTCTTGATTGCTGTCTGTTGAGATAAGGTTTTTATCCAAAAAATCTTTATAATAATCAAGCATTTCGTGCTTTACCCTTTTTGACACACGTAAATTCAGGTAACTATCCAGATAAGAATAATCGTGTTTTGAAAAATTCCTATTCCCCTGAATAAAAAACAAACTGAAAAGTTCTACAATATTTTTCAGTGTAATATCTCTTAAGTATGCTTCCATAATTCATGCAATTTACCTTATCATTCACCCCTGAAATATATTTTAAGCAACAGAACTAAAAGCAGGCTCCTACTTCACCCTTATTCAGTGTCTATCTATAAAGTCCAAACACCCGACTATATGGACAGGCACTATTTAATTTCTCTGCTATCAACTAATCTAAACTCCGTTCTCCTGTTTAGTGCTCTTCCATCAGGATTATCACTTCCATCAGGCAATGTATTTGAAGCTACTGGAATTGTTTCTCCAAAACCTATAGCCTTTAACCGGTACTTATCTATTCCTTTACTAACCAGATATTCCACAACAGATTTCGATCTTTGATTGGATAATCTCAGGTTATATCTTGAGCTCCCAACATCATCAGTATGCGACCTTACCTCAACTAATAAATCTTCATAATCCTGCATAAGCTTTAATAATGTCTGATTAAGCACCTCTTTACTCTCTTCACTGAGCTCTGTGTTATTAAATTCATAGTATATATTTTCCAATACTATTGGATTATTACTAATAGTTTTAACGGCTATTGGCTTGAGTTTCAGATTCAACTCCTTCATCCCTACCTGTCTGGTATCAATAGTTATCTTCTTATCTAACACTCTGCTATCATCAACAAAAACCTCATATTCAAAACCTTTGGGAACCAGAAATTTGAATTTTCCACTATCATCAGTTATTTGTTTACTGATAAACACCAGATTACTTGTATCCTTTTTTAAAAACAAATTCACTTTTGCACTATCCAGGCCTAAAGATTTTCCCATATCTGAAATATCCTTAGCCTCTTTAGACATTAATTTATTTAAGTCAAATTTATTACCAACAATACTACCTTGAACCCAGACTTTTTCAACATCAGATGTTTCCCATTCAAATATATCATCACAACAAGTTGAATGAGCTAAAGAAATTCCTCCTGGTCTGTTAGATGTAAAAAAGCCTTTATTTCCTAACTGATGTTCTGTATAATATAAATCATCATATTCCGAATTAACAGGATATCCAACATTTACAACCTCTTCCCAATTTACCAGATCCCCTTTAACATGAAATACATCCAAACCTCCAATTCCCGACCATCCATTTGAACTAAAAAACATTCTATGGTTATCTGTATCATAGTATGGGGTTGTTTCATCTCCAAAAGTATTGATGTAAATTCCTGCATTTATTGGTTTTTGATATGTCCCATTCACTACATCATAAATGGTATACCAAATATCAGTACCACCATAGCCTTCGGGTCTATCGGATACGAAGTATATAACTTCAAGATCCGGATCATAACAAGTTCCAACAGCAGGTTCTGATGCCGTATAATCCGGAATATTAATTTCATCATTCAGCATCTGAGGATTCCCCCATTTACCACCAATTTTAATCGACACATATAGATGACAAACCACTTTTCCTTTCCAGTTTTTTCTACACTGAGTATAATAAAACCTATTCCCATCCAGTGAATAAACACCATCCCCGGTATCATATTCGTTTGAATTAAAAAACGGATTAGATGCCTTATACCCTCCCTTCCATTTTCCGTTTTCTCTTTTAGCTATCTGAAATCTTCTTCTGGGAATCTCCTGATCAATATTGAAATACATCAGTGAGTCTGTATTACTTGAAGAATAAACAAAAACAGAATCTGACAAGAAAAAAGGATTGAATTCTACATGCGCATGATTAATTGATTCATTTAAACGCTTTACATCAATTTTCATTAATGAATCTTTTAAATTCATAGCAAGCTCACAACCTATACGTTGATTATCAACCATCTCTTCAAAATACCGCGGCATCCATTTTTTTTGTTTTCTTATCCTAAGGGAATTTAAAAGATTAAATGCTTCCAGATGACGTCCCAGTGATTTTGCACAAATGGCCTTATAATAAATATATAATTGATCTTTTTTGCTTCTTGTCAATGATAACTTATCGAATGCATAATAGGCTTCACGATAATTACGTGATTTAAGTAACTGACAAGCCAGAGCCCATTGATACTTCTTTTTTCCCGGATATTTATTAACCAGAAACTGATAAAACAGTATTGACGAATATGTATCCCCCTGAATTGCTGCACTCCTGGCATAACCCTTAATTTGCCAGAGTTTTAAATCATCTAAGTTATAGGGTTGAGCTGATATACATATATTTAACACTATTATAAGAGTAAACGAATTTAATATCTTAAGCATGGTAAGGTTATTTTCTTTAGTAAAGATGAGGGACGCTGATAAATAAACGTCAATTCTACAGCGTTTGTAAAAATATTAGTAGTTTTCAATCCCGACATATCAAAATCAAAACTCACAAAAGTTTTCCAGTTATGATATCCGAGTCCTAATAAAAATATGGCTGATTCAAACTCTCTGTTAAAACCATCTCTAAAATAAGCGCCAACACTAACATTATTAAATCCCGATTCATTTGACTTCAATTCAACACCAAAATTACTCCCTATTACAAATTCAGATGACTTATTTTGAATGGTGTAATAAGTCTGAGGTAATACAAAAACCCCACTATTAAAGGTATACTTAAAGGATCCATGCCAATTCAATCGCATTTGAATTTTCGTATTGGTATCCAGAAAATAATCATTGGGTTGATTTAAATGATAAACAGCCATTCCAACAGAGCCTAAATAATTATCTGATTGATAATTCCATAATCCTCCAATATTTAAATCGAAATATGAAGAGGATGAATAATCAAAATTCTCTGATAACGGCAAACTTGAATTAAATCCTCCCTGGTCTCTATCGTACTGTTCCGGAAATGATAAATACTGATAGCTCAGCTTTCTTGAAACAATTCCAAATTGCATTCCTAAACCAAGGTAAGATGCTTCAGAAACGCGTATCATACTACCCATAGAAAGATAAGCCTTATTGGAGGGGATCGAAATGCCGGATGAAAAATCATAATTATATTGAAATCCAGCCCCTATTACGCTATTATCCGATTTAAAAGATCTGTCGTAAGAAACACTAAATGTATTTAAAGGCTCAGCAAAATACAGTCCTTGACTACGCGTATTACTAATAAAGCGCCAATCACCATTAATAATACCAGTTAATGCAGGGTTCAGGTTCATTGGTGATGAAAAAAACTGCGAATAGTGCACTATTTGACCCTTAATGCTATTTGACATTATAATCAAAATTAACACCATAATCCTGAAATAGAAATCTCTCATCATTCTTTGGATTTTAATAGGAAATTAGTAATTTAATTCCATCTAATCAAACAACAACTCAAAAAAAAGCTATAATGGTTTATTCCTCTTGTTTAATTAAAGCCGACTTTACTAAACTATTATACATAGGTCTATTAATCTCTATTTCAATACTTAACCCCACTCAATCCTTCTCTCAGATCATCGTTAATTTTACAGTTGACCAAACAGATGGCTGCGCTCCTTACATTGTACAATTCAAAAACCTGACTGAAAATAATGATAACTATAACTATGTTTGGGATCTAGGCAATGGAAATACCTCTGTATTGAGAAATCCAACAGCTACATATGCTACAGCTGGTTCTTATACAATATCATTAACTGTCTACAACAATAATGAATCAGAAATCTTGACAAAAAGTAATTATATAAACGTTTTTAATCCTCCTTCTGTTGATTTTTCAGTTAACGGCGCCCATGAAGGTTGCACGCCACTATCCATTGAGTATACTAGTACAATAACGCCTGAAACATCTGGCAATAGCTTTACATGGGATTTTGGAGATGGCATGATCAGCAATGAAAAAAATCCGATCCACAACTATGAAACTCCCGGCATTTTCAATGTTACATTTATATCAGAAGATAATCATGGATGTATTAGTAAAGCAACGTATGAGAATCTGATTACAGCTCAAAAACCGACTGCCATTTTTGAATCATCTGAAAAACTTTCATGTAATGGATCTTTAACTTCTGAATTTAAAAACCAGTCATACGGACTGGGAACATTAGAATACAAATGGAATTTCGGTGATAAAGAAAGTTCTGGTGAGATAAATCCCATTCATTTATTCACTGAAGCCGGCAATTATTCTGTATCATTAAATGTTACTGATAATCTGGGTTGTAAAGATTCATTGCTGAGAGAGAATTATATTGATATAACCAACACAATGGCCTCATTTGCTTTTGATAGAGATACTGTTTGTATAAATGAATTAATCCAGTTCACAAATAACTCAATCAACAATCGAAAAAATGAGTGGCTTTTTGGCGATGGACAAGTATCTTCTGAGACAAATCCATCACATCGTTATAGTTCTCCGGGATTATATACAATCCGGTTAAATATTGAAAATTACACCTGTAACAGTGCAATTGAAAAGCAGATTTACGTTGAGGATGTTATGGCTGATTTTTCTGTTTCTGATAGTTTTAGTTGCAAAGCCCCGATAAATATACAATACCAATCATCAGGTAAAAATATTGAATCCTATAACTGGAAGTTTGGTAACGGAACTACATCGAGCCAGGCTAACCCAATTAACACTTTTGAGTTAAACGATTATCTGAAGAAAAATGGAAAACAAACATACACTGATACTTTAATTGTTGTAAGTATACATGGTTGTACAAACAAAATAATTAAGACTAATGCAGTTACAATTCATATCCCTCGAATTTCAATTACATCGGATAAACCCAATATGGGTTGTAAACCTCTACAATTGAATTTTACTGAAACCATAGATTATGATACCGATATAGATAAATTCGAAAGTCGATCCTGGACTCTTGATGATCAGGAAGTTTCAACAGACCCATCTTACTTCAATAGTTTTGAAGATGTTGGCATATATAATCTTCAGCTTACCTCTGTTACTCAACTTGGATGTATTGCTACCGCATCAACTGAAATATCTGTTGGCCAGCCACAGAATCCTGAATTCACAGTTAAAGACAAAACTATATTTTGTGCCAGTGAAACAGTAGAATTCAATGACCTTTCCTCTAATAAAGAAGAAATTAATGATGTTGTTTGGGAGTTTGGAGATGGAGAACAAAGTTTTTTTGGCTTACCATTTCATCAATATGTTGACACTGGTTATATGGATGTAAAATTAAAGGTATACCACAATGGCTGTCTTAGTAGTATCACTAAAGAAAAGGCTGTATACATAAATGGTCCCGTATCAAAGTTTAATCGTATTGAGATATGCGACTCTCCATTTCAAGCAAAATTTGCAATTGAATTAACCGATGCTGAAAACTACGAATGTGATTTTGGGGATGGAACAATCATCACATCTACAACACCAACTGTATCGCATGAATATGCAACAGAGGGATTGTACAAGGTTAAAATCACTTCTAATAACAGTGAAAACGGGTGTTCCTTTACGAATAAAAACAACATATATATTGCTCAATCTCATGCATTATTTGATACAATTAATGCGATCCCTTGTAAAAACACATTAATAACATTTAACCCGGAAATCAGTCAGGGAGCAACTGAATTTTTGTATAATAACCAACGGAAAATGTATTTATGGGATTTTGGTGATCATTCCCCGTTTGGATTCACAAATGAGACCGTTACACATCAATATAAAAGTGCCGGTGTTTACAATGCAAAATTAATTATAAATGATATAAATAGTTGCCCTGATACTATTACGAAAGAGATTGTTATTTACGATCCTGATCCGCAATTTTCTGTGAATTATTTAGAAGGATGTTTACCCGTAAAATTTAAATTTACTGATGAATCCGAAACTGAAAACACTATAAAACATTGGCTTTGGAATTTTGGTGATGGAAATACATCAATAGTTCAATCTCCCATTCATGAATTCCAGAATTTTGGAATTTACAATGTAAACCTCTCTATTACTGATGAAATGGGCTGTCAATCACAATCAACGATAAATCAGAAAATAAAAGCTACAGAGCCTGATGCCAGCTTTAAGACAACTAAAACCGGCACTTGTATTAACGACTCTATTGAGTTTTTTGACACCTCAATAAGCAACATTGAACAGTTTACCTGGAATTTCGGTGATGGAGAAACCAGTTCTTTTCGCAACCCCAAACATGCATATAAAGCAAAAGGAATATACGATGTATCACTTCATATCATTGATGATCACGGTTGCGAATTAACAAAAACATTACCGGCCTTCGTAAACGTACAAGAACCTCCAGTGGCTCAGTTCTCAAGCAGTAATACAAACGCCAATTGCTATCCTTTTCTGGTTAACTTCTATGATGAATCTGTTTCTGAACACCTTGGAAATTACAAGTGGTTTTTTGGAGATAATTTAACTGGTTCATCAATTAAAAATCCTCAACATATCTATACAAAACCTGACAAATATAACGTGAGTCTGATTGCATACACAACCAATGGTTGTGCTGACACTATAACGAAAAATGAATATGTTGAAATAAAAGGTCCTTATGCTGAAATTAACCTAAAAGACACAGCTTGCATTTATAATAACATTCTCTATTCACTGGAAAATAAAAAAAACCTTTCCACAATTATTTGGGATTTCGGTGATGGAAGTACCTCAAATGATACTTTATCGTATCACACCTATAACAGAAAAGGTAAATTTTATCCAAACCTGATATTGAATACAAACTCAGGGTTTGCCTGTAGAAAAGTTATTACTGATTCAATTTATATTAGCGAATTAACCTCTGATTTTACTTTCTCCGATGATTTAAATAAGGGATGTATTCCCTTTTCACCTCTTATTGTGAATAAATCTGTTAAGGCTAATAATTACTTATGGAAGACCTCTGACAATAAAGAATCAATAGAAGCTACGCCTGTTTTTAATTTCAATACTGAAGGTGAAAAACTTATCACACTAATTACAACTGATATTTCCGGATGTGAAGATACAAGCTCCTATTCAATTACCGCATTCCCACTACCTGAAACCACAATTACTGCGGATACATTTATCTGCAGAGGTAGTAATATCAGTCTTTTAGCTGAAGGAGGCATCTCATATAAATGGGATCATCAGAGCGATTTAGACAACCCTGACATCGATAATCCAATAGCAGAACCTTCATATACTACAAATTACAAAGTTAAAGTAACTGACTTACATCAATGCACGAGTGAAGATTCTGTTTTAGTTACAGTTCAGCAAGTACCTGTTGTTGAACTTAATGACTCAACCATAATAATTGGAGAAACAATAAACCTTGACATATCGAACCCGGAAATACAAAATTATTCATGGACACCCGAATCTGACATTTCGTGTTCAGACTGCTCTACTCTAACAATATCCCCTTTAGAGACTACCGCATTCAATGTTACAGTAACGGATACCAGCAACTGCTTCAATGTTGATTACCCTTACATTGTTAATGTACAGAAAAAATTCTCAGTGGATATACCTACTGCATTTACTCCCAATGGCGATGGAATTAATGACATTGTTCAGGTAAATGGTTGGGGTATTAAGGAACTTGTATTTTTACGAATCTTCAATAGGTTCGGACAAATAATTTTTGAGTCAGATAATATGGATCATGGATGGGATGGATCATTTAGAGGAAAACCACAATCTTCTGATATTTACAATTGCGTTGTAAAAGTCAGAACCTATAATGATGAATTTCTGGAGAAAAAAGGAAACATTAAGCTTATAAGATAAAATACCTGTTTATGAATAATACAATTAAAGGACGGATACTGATTGTTGACGATAACCCTAAAAATATTCAGGTTTTAGGCAATATACTTAACGACAACCAATACACAGTTGAAATAGCACTTGGGGGTAAGGAAGCTTTAGAATGGTTAAAGGATGAACAATTCGATCTGCTTCTACTCGATATAATGATGCCTGAAATCAATGGTTTTGAGGTATGCAAACAGGTGAGACGTAATTCAGACTTAGACCTTATGCCTATCATTTTTTTGTCAGCAAAAACAGATAAAGAAAGTACCGTTCAGGGTTTTAATCTGGGAGGTCAGGATTACATTGCCAAACCTTTTGATATTCCGGAATTACTGGCAAGGGTTTCCACTCATATTGAACTAAAAAAAAGCAAAGAAGAAGTTATAAAAACAAATAATGAGTTAGAAGAAATAGTAAATCAAAGAACAAATGAATTAAGAGTATCAAATGAAAAACTATTAAGCATTACATTGAAGAAGGATTTGTTTTTATCCTTCATTGGTAAAGAAATTTCAAAACCTCTTCATTCGATACATAAAGCTGTAAACCTGATTAAATCACTGGCCGAATCTCAAAGACTTTCAGAAATGATATCGTTATTGGAAGATTCGTTAAGAAATCTTGGAGTAATTACAAATATGGCCAACCAGATTATTAGAATTAATAATGGTGATAAACTGGACTTTAATGAATTTCAACTGGAAAGCGTTGTTGAACACATATTAATCCATAAGGATGATATCATTGAAAAAAAGGATATTGAACTCACTCAGATAATAACACAATCATCAAAAATTACAGGAAACAAAGATTTAATTAAAAACTCAATTGAAGGGATAACAAATTTAATTCTTAAACACATTAATCAAAACAAAAGGATACATATTGAAATAGTAAATAATAATAAACATTGTGAACTTATCATTAAAGGTAACTTAAGCTGCCATGTAAATGATGATAATAAGAATATACCTGAAGAAACTTCATTATTATTCACTTATACCGACCTTGTAATGAATTTTCACGATGGAAATTTTATCTTTAATCAAAATAAGGATAAATCATGTATTTTTAAATGGAGATTCCCTTATAAATATAATTGATTTATCAATTTAAAAACAAAGTATAACCTATCTAAAAATAAAACCATGTTAAAGAAATTAATTTACCCAACCATTTTTACTTTGGCTATTTTTATTAGTTCGTGTAATAGCTGCAGTAATTCCCAAACTGTTAACAAAGATTCAGATCCTTCACTTAATTTTGACTCTATTCATGTAATTAATTCAACTGATGCAATATTTTATGCCATACCTTCCCCCGAGGAAATTATTAACTATATAAAAGATAATCGTGTTAAATTTAATCCTGAATTATTACACAATTATAAAGAAGCTAAATTATATACTTCAAATGAAAAAAAAGCTATAATATGCGGAGTTTACTTTGCTGATTTAGCATACATATCAGCTTTTAAAAAATCAGACTTCTCAGGAGATTATTTAGCTACTATTGACTATTTACTCAAAGAATTAAACATTTCACCCAATATTACAAAAGAACAACAAGTAAAAATAATTAATTCAACATCAGAACCTGATTCTTTATATCAAATTTCAAGAGATTTATACGACACGATTATAAGTTATTTACAAGAATATGATGAAGGTAAAACACTTTCATTATTGTCAATTGGTACATTAATTGAAAGTTTGTATATCACAACCTATCTTCATAATGATTTTAAAAATCAGAAGGCAGCTATCAATAGAATTATTGAGCAAAAGCTTTTGTTTGAGGATATCATTACAATGACTGAAACATATAAAGATAATCCTGTTATTAAAGGATTAATCAATGATTTAAAAGTTTTAGAAAAATCCTTCAATAATTTAAGTATTGAAACTAATGTTCAAGAGGTAAAGAATAACCCTGATGGTTCATTGCTGATTAGTGGAGAAAATAAATTAACATATACTGAAGAAAATTATTTTATTTTTTCCGATAACCTCCATGATTTCAGAACCCGATTAATCAGGCAGAATTAATTTAGTAATACGAATTTAATTCCTATCCGCAATGAAGTATTTATTTATTGTTATAATCCTTATATTTATTCCGAATGTATCAGGAACTATATCATTTGCAAATGATTGTGTTAATATGCATAAAAAATGCACCCCCCCCGATAAATCGTTCAGAATAAGTTCTTCATCGCGTTCAATTAAAATGCGAAAAGGGAAAAAGGTCAGGATTGTTCTTAATGCCTATGGAGGAAGAGAATACTACTTTTCAACTTATTCAAAACCTAAAGTAGGAACTTTACAGTTCAGAATCATAAATTCTGCAGATAATAAAATACTGTATGACAACTCAACAGAAGGGCTGATAGATACAAAAACCTTTAAAGTTGAAACTACAAAAAAATTATTCATAGAAGTTCTGGCTCCAAACTGGCAAAGTGAAAAATTATATGAATGTGCAGGTTTTCAAATTGCTTACAAAAGCATTAATCTTTTTAAAACAGATTAATTAGTGCCTATACATATAGTCAGGTATTTGAATTATAAAGATTAAATACAAGGCGTGTGAAAAACTCAAACCGCAGTATACTAGCGCAATATGAGGATTTGAATTTTGAGCAACAACGCAGTAGCTGGATTTTATAGACGAACACTAATTTAAACTAAAATCACCTGAACCATCATACTCATTGTCTCATAAAAATGTAAAATCATTAACTATATTACTACAAATAAATTCAAGAAAAACTAAACCATATAACCTAATAGAGCATTAGATTATAGACATTTAACTCAACTATGATCCAAAAAATTAATGACAATATTGAGGCTAATTTTGAAATCTTCAACAATATTAAGCTGGCATTTTCAGTTTTTGATAATAGTGGTAATATAGTAGCTGTTAATGATCATTTCTGCCTTTTAACAGAAACAACAAAAAGCAATTTAATCGGGCAGGATATATCAAGTTCATTAACTTTTTACGATGTATACACAGGTAAAAGATTTGACTTATTACTCTGGGCTTTTGAACAGTTACCCACACTGGATAACATTATAAAAACACTCATATTTATATCCGATAAGGGGAAAGAATATAAAGTATCAATTCAAATTAATGAAACAAAAGCTCCTACTAATAATTTTTCAGGATATTTACTGACTATAGAAAATTTAACCAACCAGTATTCTACCCACTCGGATAGTGACGAAAGGGATTACATGCTTTCATTAGCAACAAAAAACGGGAAAATTGCAATATGGAAATATGATTTAGGAATACAACAATTTAAGATAGATCCCTATTTTAAAACGATTATTGAAGATACCCAAACCAACACTGATCAACTTAATTTATCCTGGTTATTAAGTTTTGTGCACTCTAATGACAGAAATAGTGTTGAGGAGGATTTTAACAGTTTTATTAGTGGAGTTAATTCAGTTTATCAATCCACATTCCGAATTCAAATTCATGAGAACAAGATCAAGTGGCTTTTAAGTACAGGTATTTTCTCTGAATGGGATTTGGATGGAAATCCAACAGCCATTGTCGGGTATTTTCAGGATGTAACAGAAAACAAAACAAAAGAAATTGCATTATTGCAAAACCAATCATTACTGCAAGCAACCATTGAATCAACGGCATCCGGTATCATTGTTTTCGACAATAATCATAATATAGTTATTTGCAATAAAAAACTGAAAACCCTTTGGAAAATATCTGATTCTTCAAAACTTGAAAATAAAGATCAATTCTATAACTACATCAACAAACAGATCAATAAAGAAAACAACATAGCAAATGACTTCTTAAGTTGTACTAATCTGAGCATGGAACAATTTGATACAGAAATAGGACTAATTGATGGAACATACCTTGAATGCTATTGTGGCCCACAGATTTTAAATAATGAAATTGTTGGACGAATATGGAGCTTTAGAGATATTACTGAACGTAAACTATCTGAAATAGAATTAAAACAAGCAAAGGAATCTGCAGAAGCCGCTAACAAAACAAAAAGTGCATTCCTTGCTAACATGAGTCACGAAATAAGAACACCATTAAATGCCATAATCGGATTTTCAGAAATACTAAGAAAGAAAATAAAAGAAAAGACACTTCTCAATTATATTTCATCCATCACAAGTAGCAGTAAATCACTGTTGAACTTAATCAATGACATACTTGACTTATCAAAACTTGAAGCCGGAAAATTGAGAATTAATTTATCGGAAACAAATATAAAGTCATCTATTACTGATCTTGCCAAAATTTTTGAAATCCAGGCCTATGAGAAAGGACTCGCTTTTGATGTTAGTGAAAAAAGCAGTATTCCAGAAGTAATTCTAATTGATAATATCAGACTGGGTCAGGTACTTATCAACCTATTAAACAATGCCATCAAATTTACTTCGTCAGGATTTATTCAATTATCTTATTCATTTGAACAAGAATCAAAGGACTCTTATTGTTTAACCATAAAAGTATCAGACTCCGGAATTGGCATAAAAAAAGACCAACTTGCAACCATATTCGATGATTTCAAGCAACAGGAAGACCAGGACAGCAGAAGTTATGGAGGCACAGGTCTGGGGCTTTCAATATCAAAGCGAATGGTCAACCTTATGGGGGGAACCATTAAAGTATTTAGTAAAATTAATAATGGAAGTACATTTATTGTTAAAATCCCCAATATTATTGTTGTTAAAATGGAACCTGGATTACCTAAAGAAATTCTTCTAAATCCGGAATTAATTGAATTCTCTCCATCTAAAATATTACTTGTAGATGATATGGCTATTGACCGGAAAATAATAAAAGAACTACTAAATACTTATGATCTTGAAATAATAGAAGCCAATAATGGTAAGAAAGCTATTAATATAGCTAAGGCAGATTCTCCGGATATTGTTTTAATGGATTTAAAAATGCCACTTATGGGAGGAGTTGAGGCTGCAAATGAAATCAAAAAAAGTTGTAGTAAGTTGCCTGTTATTGCACTTACCGGATCATTGGAAAAAGAGTTTTCATCTTCTTCTCTTACTGTTTTTAGCAGTTTTTTAAAGAAACCAATAAACCCTGACGAATTATTTATTGTACTCTCCTGGTTTTTAAAACATAAAAAACTATCAAAAAAGAAATATAATGAGCCAACGATTGTTTTTCCAGATCAAGCCAAAATCGGAGGCCTCATAGAAGCTCTTGAAGAATCTGTTATTCCCATTTGCAGAGAAATCAAAGAGTTACATTCTTCAATGAAAATCAAGAGTCTAATTAAAATCCTGTTGAATATTTCAAATGAATATGAAATTTCTTATTTAGAAAAATTAACAAACACCCTTGAAATTAACACCAACAACTTTGATATTGAAGGGGTTGACAAAAATATCAGAAATATTTATGAGTACGTTACTTTACTTAAGAATGAAAATTCCAAGCATAGTTAGTTCCTCAACTATCATTCCGTTTATATTTCACATCGGAATTAAGTTAATAACCTGAGTTCGATTAAAATTAGCGAGCTCAAATTTCAGTAAATGATTGATTTACAATATAAATTTTTGAGACATAGCGAGCTATGGTGATAAAATTTAGAGCCGTAAATCGATTATTTAATGAAAAGCTATGAA
>JBNKRV010000269.1:0-11826 GCA_050296935.1 Marinilabiliaceae bacterium
GCTATGAATTTCACTTATAAATACCGATTTTCTGCGTCATATTTGCTTACCATAGCCCGCTATGCTTTCGCAAACATTCCTTGAAACTCAATATTTATAAGCGATTTGAGCCATTAATTTTATATCGAACTCAGGTTAATATCATTGGGATATTGGTATAAGTAGCATTTAGTTAGTGCTTTATAATCTCTAATTGTATTGTTGTGTTAAATGCTTTAATTTAATGCAATAATACATTCGTATTACAAATGAATTCTTCAGTCATAATCCTTTTCATCTTAAAATTATTATCAGTTTTAATCACGAATTCGATAGAATTCAAATTGCATGAGTGATTTTAGTGAGTAAAATTAACCTGAGATAAGTCATTGGTTCAAGCCAGTGATCCCTGAAAATTATAGGTATTTTTCGTATTTTGTACCTTTTGTGATCATCTTCTTTCTATATTTGGTGTAAGTTATTAATATGTTTTTGAATTTGTTGAAATCCAGTAGTTTGAATGATTTATAAAAGCCGTATTCGCTTTTTATTTCATTGGAGTTGTAAATAGACAAATCATAATGAACAAATTTATTAATGTAGTTTATATTGTGATGATTTAATTGTCAATCAATAATGTGTTGTTTTCGTTTTATCGGTTTCGTTTTTTTGTGCATTATATTACCTGATATTTATGCCCAAAAGCCCAGATTGGGAGACCCTACAGGGAAAAGTTCAGAAGAACTTGATACTTTGAGTAGGAGAAGTAAAAACACGAATTTTCTGATAACCCCATATGTTGCTCCAACATATACCCCTGAATTGAAGTTGTTAATATCGGTTGGAGGCTTAATATCCTTTAAAGTACAACCTAAAAATCCTTTAGTTGAAAGGTCAAGTATCCCTTTTTCAATAGGTCAAAGTACAAATGGGGCTACTTCAATAACGATATTGCCATACATTTATGGTAATAATGATATGTATCGTATACTTACAAAGTTTTATTATCGGAATATGCCTGATAACTATTGGGGGGTAGGGTATGATGCTGGAAATAAATTAGCTGTTCCCAATAACACAACAGGTTACCATAGGGAATGGGTTTCTTTGGAAGGAAGTGTAGTCAGAAAAATTACTAAAGGTTTTTTTGTTGGTTTAAGTTATGATTTTAACAGTACAAAGGCGACTGATTTAAATAGTGACATGTCGAATGACAGTTATATAATTAAGTATGGAAAAAATATAACTAATTTTGGTCTTGGATTAGCCATTAAGCTTGATAGGCGTGATAACGTGCAAAATCCTTATACAGGCTACCTGGTGAGTCTCTCATTTAAAAAGTATAATCGAATATTAAAGTTTTCAGATAGTAACGGGTTTTCAAAAATTACATTAGATTTAAGAAAATATTTCTCCATTCAAGAAAGAAAAACGCTTGCACTTCAATATAA
This sequence comes from Marinilabiliaceae bacterium, assembly GCA_050296935.1. Classification (GTDB taxonomy): domain Bacteria; phylum Bacteroidota; class Bacteroidia; order Bacteroidales; family Marinilabiliaceae; genus Saccharicrinis. The sequence continues at coordinate 1,431 of JBNKRV010000269.1, forward strand.
ACTTCAATCAGCAGACAGGAATACACCTTGGTCCGATTTACCTCAGTTGGGAACTCCCTTTGATCTTAGAGGTTACCAATGGGGAAGATTTAGGGATAGATTGGCCATGTTTGGCATCTCTGAATATCGCCATATGTTTTCTGGTCAGAATATGCCATCGTTGCAAAGGTATTTGAAACATTTAGGTTTCGTTATATGGACAGGTTTTGGTTCCGTTGCTCCTGCGTATGATCAGATTGAAGATTTTATTTTCAATGTAGGTGCAGGATTGAGAGTTGAAATTCAACCAAGATTGAATTTGAGGGTTGATTACGGAATCGCCAGGGATAGTAAGTTCATATATATATCCTTTAGTGAAGCTTTCTGATAATTTTAGAGGTATAATATAGTGCCTGTCCATAAAGTCGGGTGTCTGAACTATAAAGTTTAAATACAAGGTATGTGAAAAATTCAAACCGCAGTATACCAGCTTATTTGAGGATTTGGATTTTGAGCAACAACGTAGTAGTTTGACATTATAGACGAACACTAAATCGTTTCCAGAAATCCATACATTAAAATCGGGTTGTATTGTTGTAATTAATACCCCTTTGGGATTGGCTTTATCTCAAAGATACTTATCATGATTTTTATTTTACTTTGTGGCTTGTAGGATAAGTGTACTTAGTGTGATAGCTAAAATATGATAAGGTGTTAAAAGTCATGCTTTGCGTGTGATGAATTATATAATTTTGATTTGTAAAAAAAATAAATGTATTACCATGGATGCTAAAATTAAGGAGTTCATTGATGCTGTCAAAATGAAAAATCCGGGAGAGGATGAATTTTTACAGGCAGTTCAGGAAGTAGTTGAAACAGTGTGGGATTTTTATTCTGAAAATCCGCATTATCAAAAGGCGAAAATTCTTGAACGAATGACTGAACCGGAGAGAGTTATAATGTTTCGAGTGCCATGGGTTGATGATAATAGTGAGGTTCAGGTTAATAGAGGATATCGAGTGGAGTTTAATAGTGCTATTGGTCCCTATAAAGGAGGTTTGCGTTTTCACCCAAGCGTAACTTTAAGTGGATTAAAGTTTCTGGGTTTTGAACAAACTTTTAAAAATAGTTTAACCAGTTTACCTATGGGAGGAGGAAAAGGTGGGTCAGACTTTAATCCTAAGGGTAAATCAGATAACGAAATAATGAGATTTTGCCAGGCGTTTATGAGTGAATTGTATCGTCATATAGGCCCTAATACAGATGTGCCTGCCGGAGATATAGGAGTAGGAGGAAGAGAGATTGGTTATTTATTTGGACAGTATAAGAAGTTGAAAAATGAATTTACCGGAGTTCTGACAGGGAAAGGTTGGGAATTTGGCGGAAGTCTTATTCGACCCGAAGCAACCGGTTATGGTGCCATATATTTTGTTAGAGAAATGTTGGATGCCAAAGGAGAGTTGTTAAAAGGAAAAACAATTGCCTTATCAGGTTTTGGAAATGTTGCCTGGGGAGCTGCTCTCAAAGCTGTTGAATTAGAGGCTAAGGTTGTTACTTTATCAGGTCCTGATGGATATATTTATGATCCGGATGGCATTTCAGGAGAGAAAATTGATTATTTATTAGAATTACGAGCTTCCAATCAGGATGTAATCCAACCTTACGCAGACCGGTTTGGTGTTGAATTTTTTGAAGGCAAAAAGCCATGGGAGCAAAAAGTAGATATTGCTATTCCATGTGCAATTCAAAATGAATTAAATAAGGAAGATTGCCAGACACTGATTGACAATGGTTGTAAACTTATTGCTGAAGCTTCCAATATGGGGTGTACTGCAGAAGCTGCATTTTTGGCCACAGAGAAAATTTCTTTTGCACCAGGAAAGGCTGTAAATGCAGGAGGAGTTGCTGTTTCCGGATTAGAGATGAGTCAAAATAGCATGCGTTTAAATTGGAATGAAGAAGAAGTAGATAAGCGATTACAAGACATTATGGTAAATATCCATAGAGCATGCGTTCAATATGGTACCGAATTAAATGGTAAAATAAACTACATAAAAGGAGCAAATATTGGAGGTTTTGTTAAAGTTGCAGATGCAATGATTGCACAAGGTGTTGTTTAGAGGTTGAAAATAATTTATATATAAAAACCTTAAAGGTGTTTCATCTTTAAGGTTTTTTCATGAATATTGTGTGTTTAAATAAAATATACATTATAAAAATGGGTATAATTGATACACATTCGCATATTTATCTGGAACAGTTTGATGAGGATAGAGATGAAATGTTAAATCGTTGCAAGGATAAAGGAGTTGATAAGATTTTAATGCCGAATATTGATAAGGATACTATTGAGTCAATGCTGAGTCTTCATCAAAATTATCCTCAATATTGTCTACCTATGATGGGATTACATCCAACTTCTGTTGATACAGATTATAAAAATCAATTGGATGTTATGTATCGTATGTTATCTGAAGAAAAGTTTTATGCCGTAGGAGAAATTGGTGTTGACTTATATTGGGACAAAACATATATAAATGAGCAATTAGAAGCCTTTAAATTACAGTTAGAATGGGCAAAGGAGTTTAATTTGCCTGTTGTTATTCATGCTCGCGATGCATTTGATGAAATATTCGATACAATGGATGGGATGAATTTAGATGGTGTAACAGGTGTGTTTCATAGCTTTGGAGGAAGTTTGGAGCAGGCGAGAAAAGCACTTAGTTATGAGGGATTTTTATTAGGAATAAATGGAGTAGTAACCTTTAAAAATTCAGGTCTGGATAAAGTAATCCGGGAGTTAGATCTTGGAAATATTGTGTTGGAAACGGATGCCCCTTATTTAACTCCGGTTCCTTATAGAGGAAAAAGAAATGAACCTTCATATTTAAATTATATAGTTGATAAATTATCCGTTATATTTAATGTGTCTAATAAGGAGGTTGAAGAGGTTACTACAAATAATGCACAAAGGTTATTTGCTATTTAAAAATAATTAGAGTTGAAAAGAAAACTACTGATAATATACACAGGTGGAACAATTGGGATGGTAAATGATCCTGAAACTAATTCACTTGTTCCTTTTGATTTTTCTATGATTGAAGATAAGGTTGTGGAGCTGAAACGTTTTGACTTTAAGGTGGATAGTACTACGTTTTCACCAATCGTTGACTCTTCAGATATGAATCCTGAAAAATGGATTAAACTAGGAACTATTATTGAAGAAAATTATGATGTGTATGACGGGTTTGTTGTATTGCATGGGACAGATACTATGGCTTATACAGCTAGTGCGTTAAGTTTTATGTTGCAAAACCTGACTAAACCAGTAGTTTTTACAGGAAGTCAGCTTCCACTTAGTACAATCCGAACGGATGGAAAAGAAAACTTAATAACAGCTTTGGATATTGCTTCATCGTATTCCAATGGAGTGGCTATGGTACCCGAAGTGAGTATTTTTTTTCAGGATAAGTTATTCAGAGGTAACCGAACAACAAAGTATAATGCCGAACATTTTAGGGCTTTTAGATCAGATAATTATCCCCCACTTGCAGAAGTAGGGATTCATATAAAGTATAACGATCCATATATTTATAAGTCAAATGTAAATGGGGAGTTTAGTGTAGCTAAAAAAATGGATACCAATGTAGGTTTATTAAAAATCTTCCCGGGTATGTCGCAAATGTATCTGGATACCGTACTTAATACGCCCGGATTAAAAGCTTTGGTTTTAGAGACCTATGGTTCAGGAAATGCACCTACAAGTAAATGGTTTTTAAGTACGATTGAAAAAGCCGTACAGGAAGGTCTTATAATTTTAAATGTGACACAATGTTTGGCAGGAAGTGTAGCAATGAAAAGGTATGTAACCGGTATTCATTTGTTAGAAATGGGCGTTTTTAGTGGTGCTGACATCACTACAGAGGCTGCAATTACAAAATTAATGTACTTATTAGGTAATACTTTGAGTTTAGAAGAAGTAAAGATTAGTCTAAATAAGTCGTTAAAAGGGGAAATCTATATTTAATGCAGTTTGTATTTGATGATTTTTTTGTATTTTGCACACCTGAAACATTAAGAATTTCAATTATTAACTTGTTTATTGCAATAAAAAGGGAATTATTAGCAAATAAACTATAGTATTAACAAACTAATACAAACAAAAATTTTTTACAGACTATGAAAAAGCTATTTGCGTTTTTTGCAGTTTTCAGCATGATGACATTAGGTGCATCAACAATTTATGCTCAAGGAGAAGCTGAAGCACAGGATGAACAAGCTGTTGAACAGGTTGCAGCAGAAGAAACTGCTATGGATCAAGAAGTAACCGATGAGGTTATGCAAGATGAAGGTGTTGTATCTGATGATGTTGCAGCAGAAGCTCCCAAAGGAGTACACAAACAAATTAAAGCTAAATTCATCGAAGGTGGAGCTGCTTTTATGAGCTTTGTACTTTTGGCATTGATTTTTGGTTTGGCTCTTTGTATTGAAAGAATCATTTATTTGAATCTTGCATCGACCAACACTAAAAAATTACTTCAAAGTATTGAAGATGCCTTAAATGAAGGTGGTGTTGAAGCTGCTAAAGAAGTTTGCCGTAACACTCGTGGACCGGTTGCTTCTATTTTCTATCAAGGACTTGATCGTATTGATGAAGGTATTGAAGTGGTAGAAAAATCAGTAGTTTCTTACGGATCAGTACAAATGGGTCTGTTAGAAAAAGGATTAACCTGGATTTCATTATTTATTGCTCTTGCTCCTATGCTTGGGTTTATGGGTACTGTAATCGGTATGATCGAAGCTTTTGATAAGATTCAGGCTATGGGTGATATCTCAGCTACTGCTGTAGCAGGTGGTATTAAAGTAGCACTTATTACTACAGTATCTGGTTTGATCGTTGCTATCATCCTTCAGGTATTTTACAACTACATCGTTTCTAAAATTGACGGTATTGTAAATACAATGGAAGATGCATCAATCTCTCTACTAGATATCTTGGTAAAATACAACATGAAAAAATAATTAAAACATGACTAAGCTTTCAAATATATTAAGTTACGTACTATATGCATTGATAGCTGTAACAGTGGTGTTAACTATAATGTATTTCACTGGGGGAGAAGTTCCCGGGGAAACTTATAAAACACCTGTTTATACAGATATTTTCTTGAATTGGGCCAAGTTGTTAGTAGCAGCCACTGCTATTATTACTGTCTTATTTGAGGTTGTGAATGTAGTAATGAATCCGAAAAATGCTGTTCGAAGCTTAATTTCAATTGCTGTTTTAATTGTTATTGCTTTAGTATCTTACAGTTTAGCGGATAGTACTCCACTTGAATTAGGTGGATATGAAGGAACAGATAATGTACCTTCAATGCTAAAATTGGCCGGAGCTTTTCTTTATGGTACATATGCACTATTAGGAATAGTTATTGTTGCTATTTTAGGAACGGAATTATCTAAATTATTTAAATAATAAGTAATTATGGGAAAAAGAGATGTGCAAGAAGTGAATGCCGGTTCGATGGCCGATATTGCATTCCTTCTTCTTATATTCTTCCTTGTAACTACAACTATGTCTACGGATTCTGGTTTGGCTAGGTTATTACCTCCTCCCGTACCGGAAAATGAGCCACCACCACCACCGATTAAAGACAGAAATGTATTTAGGGTGCTATTAAATAGTAGTAATCAGCTATTAGTTGGTGGTAAGCCAATGGAAATGGATGAACTCAAGGATGCAGCTAAAGAATTTATGCTTAATGAGAATAATGATGAAAAACTACCTGAATTTAAGGATGTTGAGGTGCCGTTTTTCGGACTTGTTCCAGTAACTAAAGGTGTAATTTCTTTGCAAAATGATAATGGAACTCAATATCAAGCTTATTTGATGGTTCAAAATGAATTACAAAGGGCTATTACTGAGTTGAGAAATGAATTGTCCAGAAGGAAATGGGGTAAGGATTTTGATGATCTTAATGATGAACAAATCGATGCAGTTCGAAAAATCATTCCTATGAGAATTTCTGAGGCAGAACCTAAGAATATTGGTAATGTAAATTAATTATGGCAAAGTTTAGAAAGAAAAAAGGAAATGGCATGCAAGCCATCAATACAGCTTCTTTGCCTGATATTGTATTTATGCTTTTATTCTTCTTTATGGTTTCAACAACTATGAAAGAAGTCGATTTAAAAGTTTCGATACAAGCCCCGGAAGCCACAGAGTTGGCTAAATTGGAAAAGAAAAGTTTGGTTACATATATCTATGTTGGAGTTCCAACGAGACAATATCAATCTTTATATGGATCAGAACCTCGAGTGCAATTAAATGATCAATTTGCCACTGTTGCAGATATTCAAAGCTATATTGCACAGGAAAGAGAAAGTCTGAATGAGAAGGATCGTCCAAAGATGACCACCTCAATCAAGGCTGATTTTGATTGTCCAATGGGTATTATTACTGAAATTAAGCAGGCATTGCGTAAAGCTCAGGCGCTTAAAATTAATTATTCAGCGCGTCAGAAAGTTCAGAATTAATTTAATCTGAAATATAATAAATAAAAAAGGGATCAATTTTGATCCCTTTTTTATTTTATAAAATCTTTATCCCTTTGCTTGTAGTATCTGTAATATTTGCTTCTTCAAAACTTGTCATGTCGTTTATCATTTTAATGGCTCCTTGAATTATAGGATAAGCTAATGCTGCACCTGTTCCTTCTCCTAATCGTAAATCCAGATTTAAGACCGGTTCAGCTTTCAGATACTCCATCATTAAAGCGTGTCCTCCTTCTTTAGAGTGATGTGAATAAATCACATATTCAAGTACATCAGGGTTTATGGCTTGTGCCGCTAATAGAGCAGAGGTGATGATAAAACCATCGTTTAAAATAATCATGTTTAAAGCTGCTGCCTGAAGCATCCCCCCTACGATAGTTGCTATTTCCAACCCTCCAAAATATGCCAGAATATCTAATGGATCAGTGAGGCCTGGATTATTTCGTATGGCCTTTTTAAGGGTTCTTATTTTATTCTTCACACCTTCATCATCCAGGCCACTTCCCGGGCCTACACATTTTTCTATAGGAATATTGCAATATAAGCTCATTAATATTGATGCAGGTGAAGTGTTTCCTATTCCCATCTCCCCAAAACCTATAATATTACAACCTTTTTCATGTAGCTCCTTTACTATCCGTGCTCCATTAGATATTGCTTGTGCACATTCGGCTGTACTCATGGCCTCTTCTGATAGAAAATTCCCGGATCCTCTTTTTATTTTATTATTTATGATATTGAATCGGGAATCAAAATTATAATCTACTCCAGCATCAACGACGGTCAGATTAATATCATACAAGGATGTAAATAAACCGATTCCTCCTCCTCCTTTTGAAAAATTGATCATTTGTTGCCAGGTAATTTCTTGGGGACATGGACTAACTCCTTCCTCACAGATACCGTGATCGGCACCAACCAGTACAATGTTGGGATATTGCAAAGTTGGATGTAAGGTGTTTTGTATTCTACAAATCTGATAAGCAATTTTTTCAAGCTGCCCTAACGACCCAAGGGGTTTAGTCTTTTTATCTATTTTATTCTTAATTTGGTCATTAATAGAGTTTGTTAGCGGAGTAATGTTGAAATCAATCATTTGAAGTACTTTTGTTTTTATTAAAGTACAAATATGAGCAAATTAAAAATAACCAAAATAGTTAGACTTAAAATACTTTTAGACATTTCAAAAAAAATAATATCCTGATGCCTGTGGTATCTTTAATTTAAATACACTTTATAAAACCTATTTGTTGAGTTTTCGTGCTATTGAGAGGTTAGTTCACCTTCCAGATATGGTTTTAGTCTTTCTTCAATAAAGTGAATCCAAACTTTTTCGATAAGTAAGGGCCATTCTTTTTCAATTTTTCCGGCAGCATTTACTTGTATGGTTATTATTGTTGAATCAGATCCTTGATTGCTTAGCTTAATTGTACTTACAAGGTGTATTGCATTTCCGGCCATTCCTAAAGGACCTTCAAGTCTTAATAACTTACCCTTGTCAGCAGCAGTAACAACAGCATGTCGAATTCCGTTATGCTGGTCATCAAATAACTCATAAAATCCTCCTCCAGGGTAGGGTTCAATGTATAATTTGTATGGATTATCGCTAAAAGTATGGTCCCACCATGGTTTTATATTACCAGTAATTGTATCAAACACCGCATCAGATTTACCCAATACCGATATACTTTTAGTGAAACTAAATGCATTGTTTGAGAAATTTTCATTTGTATGAATGCATCCTGTCATTAAAATGATTAGAAAGGTGATAAAAATAATATTTTCTGTTTTCATATTTAAATTCATTTGTAGTGTGCCTTAAATCCCTGATTATGACAATTTCACTATGAGTTTGCTATTAAATAATTTTAGAGTTATTAAGTTTTTACAATGCATAAATTATTGCGATAAACGAGAGCAGAGCCATGCTTGCTTGAGCTATGCCGAGTGAAGCAATAATCATGATGTAAATGGGGGCATGGCCATAATTACTACAATATTTTGTAATGCAGTATAAATTTAATAGAATGAAATTATAGCGCAAATGTTATTGGGATAATTGTATTATACAGTTCCTTGATCAATCATCGCATCCGCAACCTTTACAAAACCACCTATATTTGCTCCATCCATATAATTTACAAATCCTCCTGCTTTAGTTCCATATTTTAAACAGGTTTGATGAATTTCTTTCATGATAAATCTAAGCTGAGAATCAACTTCTTCTCTGGACCATTTAATGCGCATCGCATCCTGACTCATTTCTAATCCTGATACTGCGACCCCTCCTGCATTCGCTGCTTTCCCAGGTCCATAAAGTAATTTGTTTTTAATAAATAGATTTATTGCCTCAGGGGTGCAAGGCATATTTGCTCCTTCAGAAATACACATACATCCATTTTTGATTAATTCCTCAGCATCATTTTTTAATATCTCATTCTGAGTAGCACATGGTAGTGCAATGTCACATTTCTCCGTCCACGGTGTTGAGTTTTCAACGTACTTCACTTTATATTTGTCAGCGTATTCTTTAATCCTTCCGCGTTGAATATTTTTTAATTGTTTGATATAATTTAGTTTTGCTTTATCAATCCCATCAGGATCATAAATATATCCACTGCTATCAGACATTGTGACAACTATTCCTCCTAAATCAATAACTTTTTCCGCGCTATATTGAGCCACATTTCCTGCTCCTGATATGGTTACGATTTTACCTTTAAAATTCTCATGATGAGTGTTTAGCATTTCTTCAGCAAAATATACATTACCATATCCTGTAGCCTCCGGACGTATTAAACTACCTCCCCAATTAGTACCTTTTCCTGTAAGCACTCCGGTAAATTCATTTTTAATTCTTTTATATTGACCAAAAAGAAAGCCTATTTCTCTTCCTCCAACTCCTATATCACCTGCAGGAATATCTGTATTGTGGCCTATGTGACGGTACAGTTCTGTCATGAAACTTTGACAAAACCTCATTACCTCATTGTCACTTTTCCCTTTTGGATCAAAGTCAGATCCCCCTTTCCCGGCTCCAAGTGGCAGAGTTGTTAAACTATTTTTGAATACTTGCTCAAAAGCTAAAAATTTTAATATTCCTAAATTAACTGTGGGGTGAAATCGCAATCCTCCTTTATATGGTCCAATGGCACTATTCATCTCAATTCTGAATCCCCGGTTTACAATAGTCCTACCTAAATCATCCAACCATGGAACCCTGAAGATAATTATGCGTTCCGGTTCTGTAATTCTTTCAAGAATTCCTCTGTTAATATATTGTGGATGGTCTTCTAAAAAATCACCTATTGATATTAGTACTTCGCGAACAGCTTGATGAAATTCAGGTTCTGCCGGATTTTTATTAATGAGGTGTTCCATAAATGAATGAATATAGCTTTGGGATGCGCTTTTCATGACTTATAGGATTTAAAGTTTTATTGCCGATTCTTTAATTTAATAATTATTTTACCAACAAATAATGATGCTTGTTTTGTTTTTGTAAACAAATTTATTAATCATGAATTCATTTTATTGGTGTGTGTCATAAGTCAGATTTTTAAATTAATTATTAAGTAACTTTATGGAGAGTATTGTTATTAACCTGAGTTCGATTAAAATTTTAGAATTTACCTCATTAAATATTTATTTATAAGGTATTCGATAGAACAATGTTTCAGATTGACATAAAAGGCTGACATACAAGTTGAATTTTGCAGGGCTAGCTCGATAAATTTAACGAAGTAGATCAGTTTTTTATGCAAAGCATGAGAGTTTCCGCTTATAATTATTGCGATAAGTGAATGTAGAAGCAAAGTTTACTTTGATTATGCTGAACGCAGCAATAATCAGGAACTAAACA
>JBNKRV010000270.1:0-3535 GCA_050296935.1 Marinilabiliaceae bacterium
TTTCATCTCCTGCAACCAAATCGCCCCAAACAAGTTCGGCTGGATAATATTTTGGCGCATTTATGCCTGGTTGCCATTTTAGTTGCAACTTCTCTTTTCTTTGTCCTGTTACACAAGACAATAAATTTATTGCCATAAACAATATTATTAATTTAACCGTTATCCTTTCTATACTATTCATATTTGGGTATTATATTGCGAGAAGGAGTATCACGCACACTTGCTTTATATGGTGCATGAACTATTTTATCTGTTACTAATTCTAACCTGTAAGATTTATGAAAATAATTGTATCTCAAAAATTTATATACATTATGATCCTTTATCTTTTGCTGTAATTCAGGATAATCCTTATAATAAATTTCATCAAGATTATTTTTAAGCAATTCGTTAGCCTCAAGCTCTTCATCTGGTTTAAGTTCTTCGTACTGTCGATTGCTATTGTAATTTTTTATTTCATCACGCTGCATTACAGATAACTGAGGCGTACCAAACGCCTGATGCGATGCACTCGTTGTAGTGATTGGATCACTTTTATATTCATTTTTAGACAGATCATCTGACGGAAAAAAATCTTGCATTACTCCGTTCCACTCCTTATCTTTTAATACAGCAACAATCTCCTTTAGCTTATCTTTTTTTACTGTTCGTTTAATTATTTCCACCATATCATCCGGGGTATGGTATTTCATTGGATTGGCATTACTAAAAACATATTTGTTTAATCGGTCATTAGTGTAAAAAAGCTCCTTGTCTTTATCCTTATCCGGAAGTTTAAATTTCGCATCTATAACATTCTTAAACATAAGGGAAACCGGTTTGAGCGTAGCCCTTTTCTTCATAATGTGTAAAGTTATAAAGCTATAGTTATTTAATACCAACTTAGTTGTATTAGTTTGTGCCCAATATCTTATTCCATTTCCATTGCACACCAAGTCTTCTTCTTTGTACCAACCATCCTCAATCTGATAATTTATCTCGGCCATCGCACCTGCTTTTGAGCCTTTGAATACCATCTTATCTATTTTTTCCTCTACTTTATCATTATAACTTCCTCCAACATCACAATGAACCCCAGGAATGCCTTTTTCAAACTTACTTTTATTATCGGGAAGCCTATTTAAAGAGAAATTGGTTCGTCGCTCATCCAAAGCCGTTAAATGTAAGATGTGTTCCGCTTCTTTTACAGCATCTAAATTCAATACCCCTGCTCCTTTATCCGAGTATAACAAATAACTGGGTACGGTATCAAACAGACCTGCAAAACTAACTTGAAATTCATAATTATCTATAAATTCAACTCTTTTTTGCTTCAAATAAAATCCCAAATAGCCATGAGCGGGTCTTTCCGGGATTTGTACTTCTTGATACCCCCCCCTTCTTCTAAAGGTATTGAAATTGTATCTGTATGCGCCTCTACCTTTTTTTTAATGATTTCAGAAATAAAATGACGTGCAGCAGCAGCCCCCCTACTAAATCCAAATACATCAATCGTTAATTTGGCAATTTTATCATGCTCAACAAGCTCACTAATCATTTTCGCCATTTGTTCGCATCCTTCTTTAACCCTGGTTGGAATCCCTGCTTTACCAGTCCCAAAACCTCCTCCCCAAAACGAGCTATCATCTTCATCTTTATAGGTTCCAATACCTTCAATGTAAACAGCACCGTTTTTTTTGTTACTATCAGAAGTATCGGCTAAATAATTTTTAAACAACCTTGCCACATTACTATAATCATTGGCATAGCTATCTTCTTCATCATCTCCAGATTTTCCTTCTTCTAATCGTTTCTCATAAACAGCAGCTCTGTCTTTTTTGTATGCTTCCCCATGTGTTTTTTTATCATATTCTTCACGAGCTTCAGTATTAAACCTATTATTCATAGTACCATCAAAAAACATGCTCACCCTGATATCAACACCATCTTCATGATCACCTATATCCAAATTATCGCTATTAATACTATTCTTAGCCCCTGAGGCATTCGCATCGAACTGCCAATTGCCATAATTATTTGTCTGCCCCATGTCTATTCGTTTTCATTACTATAATCCGGTACTTCATATTCAACAATAGCCACATCTCCATTTACCGTTCCGGTTAATGTGATCACTTCTTCATCCTCTACCTTATTACCATCCTTATCTTTAATCTTTTTGCGCTTTAGGTTAAATGTAACAGAACCTCCATCTGGTATATTTTGAGTAAACACCCTCATTTTTATGACTTCCAAGAATTTTCCGGATGTGATCTTTTTATCTGTCTCCTCATCAAAAAACTCAGCTTTTAGTATTACCGGTTCGGACACATACTCTTCAGCCTCTTGCCTAATCTGCTCCTGATTTGCAATGGCTTGATTTAAATCGGCAGCCTTGCCCACCACCGAAGCTTTAAACTTCTGCAGTGTATTTATCTTAGGAAAAGGAATGTCTTTTATGGGTTTAATAGCTGTTTTAGCGCTTGCTCCCGTACCTATTAACATGGTGGGTTCGCCAACGGTTATGCTGCCGCCGTGAGCAGTCATGCTACCCATCGTTGCTGCTGGTTTGCCTCCAATTAATACGGTGGCTTCTCCCTGTACTATTGTATCCGGAGGTCCTACGCAGGTGCACATGTCGCCCATTACTGCGGCAGGTTTACCGCCAATTAATACGGTAGGTACTCCCGGTCCGCTTACCGGTCCTCCTACATGTGGTACATAACCCGTTACCATGGGGCATACGTGCATGCTGCCTAAAGTTGCTGCTGGTCCTGGCATAATTACTTGGCTTTTAGTTTAGTTTACTTTTACAAGGCTTCCTGAAACCTCAGACATGGCACTTCCGGTTAGTTTTGTTTGAGCACCATTTAATTCTGCTTTTACAGAACCTTCAATGATGGTATTCATCCCTTTTATGGTAGTGTCGGCAATTGCCTCTATGCCCAAATCGGCATTACTCTTAATGGTTGTGTCGCCGGTACTTCGTAAAGACATGTCGCCCTTGGCTTGTCCTGTAATATTACCATCGGCGGCAAATTGCAAATCGGTTTTAGCACCCAAGGTAATTTTTTCATCAGCGGTGATATTGATATTTTTGGCAGAGATTTCTATATTTTCAGTTGAACTGATATATAAGGATTTAGCCTGGGTATCGAAGGATATAAGGCTACCTTCATTATCGTAGATATTAATTTTTTCTTCCCCTTCGGTATCGTTTAGCTCAATGGTATGGCCACTGACACTCACTATTTTGCTGATAACATTATCGGGCATAGCACCTGCCGAATTATCGCCATGAAACAAGCTTCCGGTTACATAAGGTCTGGATGGGTCGCCCTTCTCAAAGGCCACCATTACCTGGTCATCAACAGCAGGCACAAACATAAAACCGTGCATATTTTCGCTATTTTCCGAAACTCCCCTGTTGTGAGCTTGTACTCTTAACCAGTTGCTGGATTCACCCTCGGGCATCCAGAAAAAGCGCACTTTAACTCGTCCTTGTGTTTCAGGATCTTGATTTTCAACCACCGTGGCCGGCTCAGGGAAAGCTGTA
>JBNKRV010000271.1:0-4537 GCA_050296935.1 Marinilabiliaceae bacterium
TTACCGCAGCACCTTTAGGTGGTTTGCTGCCCCCTCCTGTAAGACGACAGCGGTGGTTCAACCTTACAACTGATCTCCACCATCTCAATTACAGCATGCAGTACTAGTTTCGCCGATGTACTGCTTCTCGGCACACTATGCGTAGTATGGGAACAAATGTACAGAATTCCCGGTAAGCATATAGCCAAATCATTGATTTTGTTTTTATATTTCCATTTTTAAAAGCCAAATCAAGGATTTGGCGGTGTTTCGCAATGCAAAACTCTTTCAATTTACCGAGTAGCCCATATTAAGTTATAGGCATTGTTGTGTGGCGTTTCAAAATCATCTTTTACATTACTTTTTCTTTTTAGTATTTGGGCAAAACCTAATACAAATTCCAATTTCAGGAAGTATTGCAAAATTGCTTAAACCATCATTCAAGTTTTTCAAACCAATCCAGTCAAATCTAGTGTTCTGGAACAAATAAATATAATTTCCTTTTTTATTTTTCGGGTTTAATATCCAATGAATATTTACTCCACTACATGCACCCCATGCTTCAATATAGTCCTCAGCTTCAGGCACTTTAATTAAACTCCAAGTGCCACCAATGTATGGATGAATTAAAAGGTTTTTATAGGATATTAGCTGATATCCAAATCCTAAATAGTTTGTTCTAATTTTTATTTTTGAATCCTGATTGAAGACGACAGTATCTAAACTAACAGATTGGTCAATAACTTTTGAATTTCCAAATTGAATTGAAACCAACATAATAAATCTGTCCATAGAGATATTGAAACTAGCTACTGGCCCAATTGGATTTGTAATTGGTTGATTAGATGGGTTTATAAAAAAATACTCAGAAACTCCAGAGCCAAGATGTATACTATATTTTGCAAGGTTTTGCTTAAGTATACTTTGGGAAAAACAAACATAACTTGAAGATATTAACAATACTATTATTAATCTATATTTCATCAAATCGTATCTTAAAGTTCCAATAGCTATTTGGAAAGCTTTTTAACAAAAAAAATCCTTTCAATGCCACACAACGCCTGGCTATGCCCAGCCAGGATTTAAAAGTACAAAATTTTCAATTAAGCGTATAGGCAAATCTGTGATTTACCATAAAAATTAATCCACATCGTCAAATCGCAGATTTGGCGGTGTTTCTAAACCCATGCAACTGGAAAAACCAGGCTGGCCTTGTTGGGTCATAGCTTTTGTTGCAGGCTGGTTCCCATTCATCGTAGAACAAATCCTGCTGTCAGGTTCTTTTTCGTATTGCCTAGTCCCGTAGCGTTAAAAATCTCGCATCGTCAAATCAAACAGGTACTTGCAAAAAGCCTAAGTCTTCTCAAAAGGGCGCACTCTTTGCTTCCTTTTTTCTTGCTTGTCCTTTTTTCTTGACAAAAAAGTACCAAAAAGTCAAGATTGCTGAATCGCTGCTCGCTGCATTTACTCATCTGTCGAACACGTGGCGCGGTCAGCAATCGAAGATCGCCCAAAGGGTCATGTTTCAGTTTTCTGCCTACGCATATAAGTCAATAAAACATTAATTATCAGCGAATTACAACACAAACATATAACAGAACCTCAAATTTCAAGCAACTAAAAATAATTTCTTTCTACTTGCCTGCAACATTTGTATAGACGTAACTAGTTACGTCTATTTCATCTATTAATTGCAAAACTAGCTAAATTTTAGCTAATCACAAATCGCACTAAGCACATATAAAGGGCTATATGTCAAATAATTACCTATTGAAGGAAATCTAAATGGTTTTAACAAACGTTTTTAACCGTTGCAAACGACTAGTGTTATGTCAAATGTCAGATTTCTGGTAAAGTCATTAGTCATTAGTTACTGGTTGTTAATAATAAATAACTAGTAAACAGTGGCTTGCGATTATTTAAAATATGCTGTATATTAAAATAATACCTAAAATATCATACTTGACTTGACACTAGCACTAATCTCGTTATTAAATTTATAATTTTTTGGTAGTAGTGATTATTTAATCATGGTCGTCATCATCATCGTCATCATCATCGTCATGGTCATGGTCATCCAATTTATTAATTCTAAAATCTTTATTGTTATTATGGTTTCGCCATATTCTTTTTGCTTCATTTTCATCTCCACTACGATGACATTCAACGCAATTTTCATATTTATAAATACCTTCTTCAACATGCTCTTCACGAATTTTTGAACGTGAATGTTCATGGCAACCATAGCATGTATACTTTGTATAGTCTTTATTAATATGACAAGTCGCACATTTAGTGCTGTGGTCTTTGTCAAAGCGGAAATACTCATCATGTTTAAAAGTCGACGGTGACCAGGCATTTAGAGTATGACATTCAATACAATTATCAGTAAGGTTAGAATGAAGGCCATCATTTGGATTGTTATGGCATTTGCTGCACTGATCCTTTAAGAACTGTCTGTTATTACTGAAGTATTTTTCGTGGTTAAATGTAGACGGTATCCAATGATTTACCGTATGACATTCAATACAGTTACCCTCTAGTTTAGAGTGTAAGTTATCGCCAGGGCTATTATGGCAATTATTGCATTGATTCAGCAAATTCTGTTCAAGTAAATTGTGTGAGAATTGGCTAATGGGGCGAAATGCCATTACGCCTTTGTGGTCACTATGACAAGATATACAATCTTCGTTGGATAGCTCTTGATGAAAGGTGACATTTTTATTTTCAGTTGCAATGGATAAGCCTTTGGTTGTTTTAATACCGATATCTTCTACTTTATGACATGTGATACACTTTTGTGATGAAGTACCAGCAAGAGTAGTATGACAGGCAAAACACTGTGTTTCTATTTCGGCATGGGCATCAATCAGTTTTCCGGGACGAATCATACGTTCTGGAAGAAAAAAAGTTAATACTACTAAGAGGAATAAACTTAAAATAATAATATAATTGATGGTTTTCTTTTTCGCAATCATTACCAGAATATTAAAATAGTTACAATATGAACAATACTTAGAATAGCAAAAACCAATGTTATCGGAAAGTGTACTGTTCGCCATTTTTTCATCAAATCATAAGATGTGGCATCCCAAAAGAGCTTCTGCTCTATTTCTTTTTTAGACAAACCTTCTTTCAAATAAAGTGATTTTTTCTCAGAAATAAATTGCCGAGAACGTTTCAAAAGAAAAGTACCTGTTAGGCCACTTAGGATGCTAACCAACATAGCAATTATTGCTAGCCAAGGCAGTATAGCGTATAGATGTACGCCTGCATGTACTAAAATAAATAGTGCCCCGACCATGGATAATATTTCATGCAATTTAAGTAATGACTTGGGTTTGCCGTATTCTATCAATTTACGTTTTCGCAATGAATAAATAAATGACAGTAGTATTAAAATTGTTCCTAATATTCCGAGCCAGCGACCAATCCAAACCAAATTGCTCAGATGTAATAAAACATCAATAATAATCGTTGCCAAAACGAGTAAACCGAATAAGGATATGAAAGGGATGATTTCTTTATTGATCAGAGATGATTTCATGTTACTACCTATTTAATTTTTAATCATTTTGATTCTATTTATATGTTATTTATGATTTCTTGCTGTACTTTTAGCATGAAGCACAATGGTTTGTGTGCCAAGAATTCAAAGACGGCACAAATATATAGAAAAGTTCTTTGAAATGCTGTAAATGAGATGGGAGGCTTTGTTTAGGTAATTTATTGTAGTGGAGGTTACGCGCGAGTGACTGGCTGTGCAAGGGTTACAAGAAAAAGCAAAGGAGTGGTCTTCCGCAAAAGATGTACAGGCATATTTTGCAAACAACCTTATGGTGCATGCTGGGTAACCGGATTGTACTGAGCGATAAGGAAAAGGCACCCAAGAGGTGTCATGTGCGGATAATGGAGATGAACGAAAGTGAACCTTTCAACGAAGCATCGAGAAAGCGGAACTTTCTGTCAAAAGCTGGGCATCGTGCGGCCTGGTGATTAGCATGGCGGTTACCTGTTTACTGGCTATGCGGCAGGCGTTGTATAGGAGGCATGACTTTTATCCGGGCTCATTTGCGGAACGCAGGAAGCCCTATGCTGATGTCAAAGGGAAAGTTCAAGCTATAAAATGCAAGATGATTACCAATGTGGCATAGGGTGGCGGATCTGCCCGTAGTAGTGATGAAGGTTCTGTAATGGAATTGGAGTGAAGGGGCTGACAAGTTCAGGAATCCTTAGCCAACCATGCAAATGGGAAGAGCGATGGGAAAACCGTAACCTGATAATGGTTACACGGACTTGAAGAGCCGTATGACGGGAGACTTTCACGTACGGTTCTGCGAGAGGAATGGGGAAATGTCGTTAAGTTAAGAAATTAATACCTCAGACGATATTGATTTTAGGGGAGGGGTTTTACTTTAAATCATTATTCAGATTACGTTATAACTTTTTTCAATATATGATTTCCACTTTACGTACCTATTTTGTTGCCGGTTCGACCTTAAATGCCACAGTTTTTACAATCTATACATTATAAGTCAATTATGATTTTCTGTTAGCT
>JBNKRV010000272.1:0-1874 GCA_050296935.1 Marinilabiliaceae bacterium
TCGTTCGTAGTAACAATATCCTTTTTTTATCCAAACAATTGTTTTTAGTAATGTGCTATCTTTTTTTAAATAATAAGATTGAACAAATTCTTCAGCTTTAAGTGTACATGGTTGAATTTCTAACATAGTATGCTCCCATCCGTCAACTACAACATCCCGTGGATTATCTACATATATATCCAATTTAAATGGGGTAGTTACGTAGATTAAAGAGCGTATTGTATCCTGACCATTTTCTGCAAACACTAATTTTCTGCCATTGGGTAATCCATCCTCATAAGTATATTGTGTTTCTTTAACACCATCAGAATACTTTATGTAATCCCCTGTTAATAATCCGTTTTGATAATTCTCTTCTAGGTATAAGTTTCGATTTCTAAATAATTGCCTCTTTCCATGAAGGAAACCGTTTTTATAAGTTTCTATTGCATACCCATCACCGTGTTTATACCTGACTTTAAAAATGCCATTCATTGGTTTTTTTTTGTAGCTGTATAATACCACAACTTCACCGGCATCTGTAAAAATAATTTTATTATTCCTTATTGTTCTGATTTGGCTACAACTACTAAATACAATCAAAAGAATAAGAGTGATTTTATGGCTTATTTTCATTGTAATACTATTTCCTTGTAATGGTTTTTATTTGCTCTATCGTAAATCCTTTTCTACTTGTATCTGTATCTAGATAATTAGCTCCGCTGATCTTCGATTCATAAAGTTCTCTTTTGTTTGTTTCTCACTTAATGATATCTCTTCTTAGAGATAAAATCGTCTTTCAACAATTTGTTATTATTTTTAAGAGAATTGTTTTAGGTAAAATTCATCTCTTTATTTAATTTGGTTTCTTTTTGTCGCCAATTATGCCTTTTAATAGTGGGTTTTCGGGATCAATATACAGGTTGATTGCACCTAACAAAACAATGTTTGTATGGGTATGCCGGGAGGCTAACTTTCTAAATAAATGGTTAATATTCAATCCCTTGATGCCCCCATTCTTTATTTTTATGAAAACAATCATTAACCCGATACCAAGTGCTTTGGTATAATAATGTACTATCCGATTTAAGCAAATACTTTTGAACATACTTATCAGCTTTAATAGAACAAGGTTCTACAAGGGAATAAATATTCCAATGTTGATATTTTTGCACTTCAGCTTTATCATTAACATAAATATTCATGTGCATATTATCAGAATCATAAACTATGGATTGTGAGCTATCAATTATACCATCTTTAACTATTAATTTTTCACCATAAGGAAAACCGTCTATGTAATTATATATTTCTCTTTTTCTGTCATCTTTGTACAAAATCCTTTCCCCTTGTCTTTTACCTTCTAAATAGTTTTCTTCCTCTATTAATTCACCTTTTTCAAAATATCTTATCAATCCATTGTATTTGCCATCCTTAAATTCTGCGATACAATATTCACCAAACGTTTTGTATTTTATTTTGAATACTCCTCGCATTAATTGCTTGTGATAACTATTCGTTATGACATCCTTATCTGATGAAGATTCTATGTTTTTGTAATAAATCGTTGTAAATTTTCTATTTGTTGAGCAACTAATAAAAGCCAAAAAGGCAAATACTATAAAAATTTTAATCTCTTTCATTCTCATAAAAACTAATATTTTTTGAAAGTCAATTTAATTTGCGATCACACTCCTGTATAATCTGACAGTTTTTCGGCCATCACGGTTTTATGTTACTTGCTTATTATAAGAATTTGCTCAATTGTAAATCCTTTTCTACTTGTATCTGTATAATTAGCTTCGCTGATCTTCGTTTCATAAAGTTTTCTTTTGTTTGTTTCTTTTCAAGATCATTAGAATCTGATTTAGAAACATCTACTGGAATATTTAAAA
>JBNKRV010000273.1:0-3073 GCA_050296935.1 Marinilabiliaceae bacterium
GTAAACGGACAAAATACCATAGTAGCTTTTAAGCAACTGCTTAGTATGAATGCAGTAGCTCACGAGTTTGGTCACGCTTTGGGGTTAAAACATACTTTTACTGAGGAAAGTAAGGTGACTAAGATAAAAGAAGAAACTGTACCAGAAGAGGATGGATTTTATAGTAAAGTGAGTAAAAAACTTAAAGTTATTGATGATTTTTTTTCTTTTAAAGATAAAAGAATTAATAAAAACTGGGATATATATGATGGTCAAAAAGCTTACGTTACTATAATGGATTATGGATTCCCTGATATTATTGCATCAGTCACCAAAGAAAAAGAACATATTGTGAGCAGTAATCAAATTTCAAATATTCCAGTAGATGTTTCTAAATCAGATTCTAACGATCTTGAAAAGAAACAAACAAAAGAGAACTTTATGGATTATCTAGATACAGATACAAGCAGAAAAGGATTTACAATAGAGCAAATAAAAACCATCACAAGTAAATAGTATTACAATGAATATGAGCCATAATATCATCCTTATTCTTTTGATTGTATTTAGTAGTTGTAGTCAAATCAAAACAATAAGGCATAATAAAATTAATATTAAAGATGCTGGTGAAGCTAAGTTGTTACACTGCTACAAAAATAAACCAATGAATGGCGTTTTTAAAATCAGATATGGTTTTGGTCATGGGTATTCAATAGAAACTTTTCAAAATGGTTTGCTTCACGGAAAGTCGCTATCCTATAATTTTCGTTATTTATATCTATGTCGTAATTTATATTTAGAAGAGAATTATCAAAACGGATTGTTAACAGGCGATTGTATAGATTATTCTGATGGTGTTAAAAAAACTCAATGTACTTATAAGGATGGATTACCCAATGGCATGAAATTAGTATTTGGGGAAAATGGAAAGGATACAATACGTTCTTTATTATGTGCAACTACCCCATTTAAAATGGATATTTACGTAGATAATCCACGGGATACTGAGGTTGACGGATGGGAGCATATTCTTTTTGCAGTTCAACTATGTACACTTAAAGCTGAAGAATTTGTTCAATCTTACTATTTAAAAAAAGATAGCACCTTGTTAGAAAGAATTGTTTGGATGAAAAAAGGAACTTGTGCCTACATACGAAAAGAATAAAGAGATAGGTTTTATTTGCGTTGAGCTTACAGTCACCTGATTTTTGTATTTCGGATTTTTAGTGTTTTTATGCTATTAAAGATAAAAAAGAGACTGCTGCTACTATAATGGATTATGGATTCCCTGATATTATTGCATCAGCCACCAAAGAAAAAGAGAATATTGAGAGTAGTAATCGAATTTCAAATATTCCAGTAGATGTTTCTAAATCAGACTCTAATGATCTTAAAAAGAAACAAACAAAAGAGAACTTTATGGATTATCTAGATACAGATACAAGTAGAAAAGGATTTACGATAGAGCAAATAAAAATCATTACAAGTAAATAGAAATACAATGAAAATAAGCCATAAAATCACTCTTATTCTTTTGATTGTATTTAGTAGTTGTAGCCAAATCAGAACAATAAGGAATAATAAAATTAATACTACAGAACTTGACGAAGGTAAGTTATTCTATAGCTACAAAAAAAAACCAATGAATGGCATTTTTAAAATCAGGTATGGACAAGGTGAATACTCATTAGTAAATTTGCACAACGGTTTCCTTCACGGAAAGAAGTTACTATACAGGAATCGCGACATATACAAAGAAGCTAATTATAAAAACGGATTATTAACAGGTGATTTAATATGGTTTTCAGGAGGTGTTAAAAAAACACAATATACTTTAGAGGATGGATTACCCAATGGTATAAAATTAGTGTTTGCAGAAAATGGTCAGGATACAATACGCTCTTTAATCTACGTAACTACACCGTTTAAAATGGATATATATGTAGATAATCTCCATGATGCTGTTGTTGATGCAATGGGTCATATTATTTTATCAACTGAACTATGTGCACTTAAAGCTGAAGAATTTGTTCAATCTTACTATTTAAAAAAAGATAGCACATTATTAAAAACGAAGGTTTGGATAAAAACAGGAGATTGTTTATACATTCGAGAAGAAGAAAGAGATTTGTATTATTCATATTGAAGTTACAGTCATCTGATTTTTGTATTTCGGGCTTTTAGTCGTTTTTATACTATTAAAGATAAAAAAGAAACTGCGGTCTCTGTAATGGATTATGGATTCCCTGATATTATTGCTTCAGTCACCAAAGAAAAAGAACAAATTGAAAGCATTACTCGAATTGCAAATGTTCCAATAGCTGATTCTAAATCTGATTCTTCTGGTCTTGATAAGAAACAAACAAAAGAGAACTTTATGAATCGAAGATCAGCGGAGCTAATTATCCAGATACAGATGCAAGTAGAAAAGGGTTTACAATAGAGCAAATAAATACCATTACAAGTAAATAGTATTACAATGAAAATAAGCCATAAAATCACTCTTATTCTTTTGATTGTATTTAGTAGTTGTAGCCAAGTCAGAACAATAAGGAAAAATAAAATTAATTTTACAGATGCCTGTGAAGTTACGGTATTATACAGCTACAAAAAAAAACCAATGAATGGTGTTTTTAAAATCAGATATGGAAATGGTGAGGGGTATTCATTAGCAACTTTTCAAAACGGTTTACTTCACGGAAAGTCGCTATCATATTACAATCGTCAGTTATCCAAAGAAGCGAATTATCAAAACGGATTATTAACAGGGGATTACATAAAGTATTCTGATGGTGTTAAAGAAAAACAATATACTTATGAGGATGGATTACCCAATGGCATAAAATTAGTGTTTGCAGAAAATGGTCAGGATACAATACGCTCTTTAATCTACGTAACTACCCCATTTAAAATGAATATATATGTAGATAATCCACGGGATGTTGTAGTTGATGGATGGGAGCATACTATGTTAGAAATTCAACCATGTACACTTAAAGCTGAAGAATTTGTTCAATCTTATTATTTAAAAAAAGATAGCACATTACTAAAAACAATTGTTTGGATAAAAAAAGGATATTGTTACTACGAACGA
>JBNKRV010000274.1:0-1934 GCA_050296935.1 Marinilabiliaceae bacterium
CGGCAATGGGAAAGGTGTGCCCTTTTTGTCCCCAAAACGGTCGCTTCTATATAGTTTTTAACATAGAGGCAGGAATTGAATAAAAAAAGTACCAAAATTTGTAAAAAAAATCATCATGGACAGCAAAATTGTACCCAAATCACGCCCAATAGGAAAACCTTAGAAAATTGATTCCACAAATAAATAAGGTAGCACTCCAAAGCCGGTTTAGTTCAACAAAAAGCACATATTTGATTATTGCAGATGAGCAACCCTAATCTACTTAGTTTTCATGGGCAATAATCAAAAACGATGCTTAAATGTTGGCTGTAGTTTTATTCTAATCCTAAATATTCTAATTCTTTGTTGATTAACAACTCAATGTTGAAGTAGTATTCCTCATTGATTTGTTTTGCAATTTCAATTTGAAAATCCCAATCATTTAGATTGTTCAATCCTAGATAGATTCTATTGTCTAAATGATTGTGCTCGCTATCTTTCCAGTCGAAATTATCTATACTAATACTCCCTCCATAAATAGATGTTAGTTCCAGATGATCCGAGGTGAAATTTGAGTTTTTGTTTAAATCCATATAGGAACGAATATTGAAATCTAAAAAATTTAAATCGCTCAAAATTTCATAAGTTTTGATGCTGTAGTCAGAACTTATGCTTCCCTCAATTTTATATTTACTCTCATTAAAAATCTTGTTTAAACCTTTATACATATTTTTTGAAGCATTTATTATACCTCCATTTGATTTAATGTATTCTTCATCAAATTTTAACCTAATTCCAGAAGGTCTTATTTGGTTACTTCCTTTTGGGACAAAATCAGCACTTGCTGAAAATTCTATACTATTACTCTCATATGAAAAGCGTCCATCAGGAACAAGGTTAGTGTCTATTAGATTGTTTACAAGAGATATTAGTTCTTCATTATTTAGTTTGATAAGTTGATGTGTTCTAAGAAAACCTAAAGTTTCAATCAATTCTCTCTTCATTAGCGAGAAATCTTCTGTAATTGAAGGTACAATCGAAACTCTCAATTTAGATTGTTCTATTTCCAGCCAGTAATGCAAATAATTTCTAATTGTTATGTTTTCTAATTTATTGGAGAAAGAAATCCTTTGACAGTTCGGAACTATATCGAATATGCCTAGTAACTTATCATAATCGGAAAGATTAAAAGTTGAGTATAACTGGTGAAAATTTATTTCAAATATTGAACTAAGCTGCTCCACAATTTCAGGAGACTTCAAAATGAATTGGTGGAAGAAAGTCTTCTTATTACCAATACAAAGAAAATTATTAATCAGTTTAATATCACTGAATACCCTAGAAAGAGAAACATTTCTTTTTTTTAATCTATATAATCTATGAGTTGTTCCCATCTGTTCTAATTACCGCCAACGGCTGGCTAAACTCTGAAAGGGAACAAAAGTACAACCTTTTCGTTTAGCATATAGCCAAATTGTTGATTTTGTTTTTATTTTTTATTTTCAAACGACCAAATCGATGATTTGGCGGATTTTATTTCTTGTACAACCCTCAAAATAAGCGAGTTGCCCTTTTTGAGTTTTAGCTATGGTTGTAGGCCGTTTCTTCTAAAAATCTTTTCAAATGCCTCAACTTTTGCAAGTTTGAAGTTGCCAACAAGAAAACGGTACCTTTTCAATTTGCACAACCAGTTCTTACTTTTCGACTGTCAGGCTTGCGGCCAAACCGGGCCATTTTACAAAAAACCGAAGCTGCCCACGGTTTAGTTGTGGCGTCGAAGTGAGTTGTTCTTACTTGTAGACATTAGCATGCCAGAAAATACGGTAGTGCTTTCAAGTCACTCTTTTGCAATGTACTTTTGGCTTGAACCAAAAGTACCAACTTAACAAAGTGATCTCACGCAGTGAAGCAAGTAAAAGTTCAAGGTTGCTGAATCGCTGCTCGCTGCATTTACT
>JBNKRV010000275.1:0-35958 GCA_050296935.1 Marinilabiliaceae bacterium
CTATGAATGTCACTTATAAATACCGATTTTCTGCGTCATATTTGCTTACCATAGCCCGCTATGCTTTCGCAAACATTCCTTGAAACTCAATATTTATAAGCGATTTGAGCCATTAATTTTATATCGAACTCAGGTTAATACTTAAAAATAAGTGTTAGGTATTATAATTAAATCTTAAAATTAGTGAAATGAAACATCTACAAAAATTAATGTATGCAGTAATATGCATGTTGTTGCTTTCAAGTAATCTGATGGCAATTGAGTATCTTCAGGTAGGCTCTACAACCAGAAACATGATTGTTTATGCTCCGGCAAATATTCAACAGAACCGACCCTTGTTAATAAATTTGCATGGATTAAATCAGGATGCAGCTTATCAGCAGGCGCAAGCACAATGGAAATCCATTGCTGATGCCGAAAAATTTGTTGTAGTTTATCCTAATGCTATTAATAAATCATGGGATCTCAATGGTACAACTGATATTGATTTTATTTTAGCCATAATCGAAAAAATGTCTAGTCGTTATGGTATTGACCGTAATCGGGTATATCTTTCCGGATTTTCAATGGGAGGGATGTTCACCTATTATGCCGCAACTAAAATTGCGGATAAGATTGCCGCCTTTGCGCCTGTAAGCGGGTATCTTATGGGAGGTCCGAATACCAATAGTTCTCGCCCAATTCCAATTATTCATGTTCATGGAACAGCAGATAATGTAGTTCCATATAGTGGAGTGCAGACTTGTTTGAATGCCTGGATAGCCAGAAATGGCTGTTCAACAACAGCACAGGTTACCAACCCATATCCTTCATGGAAAACCGGATCTACAGCTTATAAAACATATTGGGGTGGTGGAGATCAAAATTCAGAAATAGTATTGATAACTCTGAAAGATAAAGGACATTGGTGGTCAATGGATTATTCGGGTTCAGTAAGTACAAGTCAAGAAATCTGGGACTTCTGTAAAAATTTTACATTAAATAGTGGAGGCAGCAGCGGTGATGAACTGATTAATAATAACGTTTATGAAATTGAGTTTGCAACTAACTCGAATAAAGTACTTGATTTAAGGTACAGTGAAGACGCAAATGGAGCTGTATTGCAACCATGGGACAGGTTGAACAATACAGCTCAACAATGGGTAGCTGTTTCAACAGGTGACGGATACTGGCGTTTTATTTCTAATGCAAGTGGTTCAAACCGTTGTATAGATCTTGATAGTGGAAACACTTCTAATGGCACCTCAATAAGACTTTGGAATAATTATGCAAATGATGCACAGGCATGGAAGGTAACTGATGCTGGAAACGGGTATTATAAAGTAACTTCTAAATTAGATGCTTCCAGAGGTTGGGATGTACCCGATTGTGTAATGGATGGATCCAAAGCGCTACACTTATGGGACTATTATGGCACATCTTGTCAGTTGTTTAAATTTAATAATAAAGGACTTAAATCAGCAACTCTGACTAAGGTTGAAGAGGGTGGAGAGTTAGTATATTCTATCTATCCGAATCCATCTACAAATGGTCAATTTAATCTGTCATTATCCGGAGGAAATGATGATATGTTTGAACTATACATTTATACAGTTGATGGCACAATGGTATATGCAAAAACAGATCTTGTTAATGGTGTAAATAAAGTAAATACAGGATTAAAATCAGGTTTGTATGTTGTGAAGTTTTCGGGACAATCAATTATTGAAAAACTTATTGTGAAATAGGTTTTTCTTCAATGTATAATTTATATAGCGGTCGAAGTGTTATTGCTTCGGCCTTTTTATGGTATTAACAGTACATGACTAATAACCTGAGTTCGATATAAAATTAATGGCTCAAAAAAGCATAAACTTCTAAGATTTTATAAATTAGAGACATCCAAATTTCAAATTATAAAACAAGAAGTTTATGCAAAGGAAAAATAAGACAATAAGTTTTAAAGAACAAAAGATTTACATTGGAAATATCAGTTACATAAAAAACTCTGATATAAACCAGAGTTTTTTATTCGTTTATTTCAAAAGCATTCCTGCCAATTCTTCTTCAAAAAAGAAGCTCTCCATACCAAAAGCCGGTTCTAACTCATCAATCCATTGAGCTTTGTCGTTATACCTGGCAAAAAATGGTATTGCTACCCAGTCGGGGTTACGTCCCTGAATAAATTCCAGTGTCAAAATTTTTTCACCTTTTAATTCTGAAACCCCTACAATTCTTATTTTACCCGGAGTACATGACATACTTGGTCCTCTAACAGTTCGTGCAATACCACTTACCTGGGTATACGCTTTTTTAAATATCCTCCATGCCTCTACCACAGGTATTCCAAAATATTCCTGCGCTCCGGTATCTCTGGCGACAAACATGTAATAAGGAATCATACCTAAATTTACTTGCTTTTTCCACATATCAGCCCATATATTTCCATCAGCATTAATGTGATTTAAGATCGGAGACTGTGTACGGATATTGGCCCCTGTTTTTCTTATTCTTTCCACAGCCATTTTTAATACAGGCGTTTCAAGTTCTTTAGGATGATTAAAATGTGCCATATAAGAAAGCGTTTTTCCTGAAGCTACAATTTTCTTAAATATAGCAAGTACCTCATCAGCATCATCATCTGTAACAAAACGGTATGGCCAGAAACTTAATGATTTAGATCCTATTCTTATTGTTTTCAGGTGTTCAATATTTGCATCTAAAATTTTTGAGATATAGGCATCCAGTATTTTTGCACTCATCACCATGGGATCACCACCTGTAATCAACAAATCAGTCACTTCTGTATGTTCTCTCAGGTAATCGATAATAAGATCAACCTGTTTCATACAGAATTTAAGTTCATTCATATTTGTGAACTGAGGCCAACGGAAGCAAAAAGTACAATAAGCGTGACAAGTTTGTCCCTGAGTAGGAAAAAATAACATGGTTTCACGATACTTATGCTGTACCCCCGACAACTTTTCACCATTAAGTTCAGGTACATTATATTCTAATTGACCTGCAGGATGGGGATTTAGTTTCTCCCTGATTATATTAGACTCATCACGCAACACCTCTTTGGGAGCATTAGACTTAATCAGTTGGGCCATATGATTAAAATCGTCCTCATTAAGCATGTTTTTTTGAGGAAAATTTAAAATAAACATAGGGTCGTTATGGAAGTTTTCCCAATCAATTAATTCATCAACAACATAATTGTTCGTTTTAAAGGGAAGAACATGGCCAACAACTTCAATATTAAGAATATCCTCCTCGTTTAAATAAACAATTTGAGGCATCTTTCTAAAGTTATGCAACGTGTAAGTTTGATACTTCATTATCATCCGGTCTTTTAAAAAGTTTCTAATCTCTCATCACAAACAGCTTTCAACGCCATAAAAGGGCAGATATAATCATCTCTCAAAAAGAAAGGAATTAAATTTCTCCTTATAAATCCTGATGTTGCCCCAGACCTAGACGGCTTCTATTAAATTTACAATAAAATAGTAAAATTATCAAGTATTAATACAAATACCGCAATCATCACAAGTGACTGATCTCTAATTAATTAAGGCCGCAAAACTGCAAAGTGAGACAAAACTAGTAAAAAATTATAACTTTTTACCTGATAAGTTCACTTCTATTGGAATCTAATTTAAGAAATATAAAAAGCAGAGTAGTAAATCCCCACAGCGAAGAACCTCCGTAACTAAAGAATGGCAAAGGGATTCCGATAACCGGAGCCAAACCAATTGTCATTCCGATATTAATTGAAAAGTGAAAGAAGAATATGGATGCCACGCAATATCCATATATCCGACTAAAAACAGAATGTTGTTTTTCAGCCAGTAACACCAGCCGAATCATAAAAAAAACAAATGCCAGTACAACCAAAGATGTTCCCACAAAACCCCATTCTTCCCCAACTGTACAAAAGATAAAATCGGTACTTTGCTCAGGTACATATTTCAATTTTGTTTGTGTTCCTTCAAGGTATCCTTTACCCCATACTCCTCCGGATCCAATGGCAATTTTTGATTGAATGGTATGATATCCAACCCCCAAAGGGTCATCCTGAAATCCCAGCAACACATTCACCCTGTTTCTCTGGTAGTCAGAAAGAACCTCTTCAACAAAATAATCTGCAGAAATTGTAAATACAATGGCTCCCCACATAAATATCATAGCAGGGATTATTATTTTCAACCTTTTACTAATTCCTTTTATGGCTAAATAAATAGAAATAGCAAAAGCTCCGGTTAATGCGAATAAATCATATCTAAAATCTTTTCCCATAAAATAAAAGGCACCAAGCGCTAATACAAATCCCAGTATTCCACTTAACAAACTTATTGCCACCCATTTTATGTTCATATTGTAACCCAGAAAAATTAAAGTTCCAACAATAATAACAGCCAGAATAATGGCATTGGCATAGATTAAAGTTAAAACAGAAACCAATACTGCAATAAATGCAAACAATAAAATATTTCCGGAAAGCCCCTCTCGATACAAGGGGAGAACCAGAGTGAAAAACACCAAAGCAGAACCCGTATCATTCTGAAGAAGAATACATACTACAGGTAAAAACCAAATAACAAATACTGTAATTAAATTCCGTTTCTTATTAAACGTGAATTCATACCTACTCATGATACGTGCCAAAGTAAGAGCTGTTGCCACTTTAGCCAACTCCACCGGCTGAAACCTGACAGGACCTAACTCAAACCAGGATTTAGCACCATTTATTTCCTTCCCAAAGAAAATAACAGTAAATAACAGGAACACAGATAAACCATATAGAAAATAGGAAAAGGCAACGTAAAATTTACTGTCTGTCATAAAAATTACCCAAATAATAACACCTGAAAGACCAATCCATATCAATTGCTTTGCATACTCTTTGTCTGCATCAAAAAATACAGGATTTTCAGGATTATAATTAGCCGCATAAATATTTATCCAACCAAAAATTACCAAAATTAAATAGGTACCTATCGTTATCCAGTCAACGTTTTTTATGTTACTATTTTGTGGCATGGATTAAATCTCCTTCTAAAATTCGTTTCTCAATATACTCACGTGAACGATGAATTTCTTTATTCAAATATTTCTCAACCATTAAACTGGCGATTGGTGCCGCCCAGGTTGAACCATAACCTCCATTCTCAACATAAACTGCAATAGCAATTTCAGGATCATCTTTGGGGGCAAATGCAATAAATACAGAATGGTCTTCTCCGTGAGGATTTTCTGCTGTTCCGGTTTTCCCGCAAATTTCTATATCCGGGATTTGTGCTATTCTGGCAGTAACACCACTTTCACCCCAGACTGCCAATCTCATACCCTCAATAACCGGATCAAAATTAATACTATCGATCCCGGTTTTATGAATCATCTTAAATCGGGAAGGGATAGTATCATTCTCAATATTTTTAATCACATGAGGCGTATAGTAATATCCTCTATTTGAAATGGCAGCAGACATATTAGCCATTTGAATCGGCGTTGTCAGCAATTCCCCCTGACCAATAGCAAGCGATACAACAGTTAAGGAAGACCAGCTTTTATTATAAATCTTATCATAGGTCTTACTATTGGGAACAAACCCCCTGTTCTCATTGGCAAAATCTATTCCCAGTTTGTATCCGAAACCAAAATTCACCAGATAATTTTTCCAAAGTTCAAACCCCTCCTGTACTGAAGCATTCTTAGTTTGATCCAGAACTTTCCGAAATGTCTGACTATAGTATGCATTACATGACATGGCAATAGAATTTTTAACATCGAGCGGACTTCTGTGAGAATGACACCCCTGATGAAAACTACCTACTGTATACCCCATATGGCACTCATGTTTAGTTGATGGGGTTAATACACCTTCCTGTAGGCCTATTAATGCCATTAATGGTTTAAATGTACTCCCGGGTGGATACCAGGCCATAATTGGCCGGTTAAAAAGAGGCTCTAACGAGTCTGTACTTAACTTAGAAAAATTCCTTGCTCTTTTTTTTCCAACAAATAATGAAGGATCATAAACAGGACTTGAAACCATCGCTAAAAGCTCACCGGTTTTGGGTTCAATGGCTACAATCGATCCTATTTTATTATTCATTAATTGCTCACCATATTGCTGAAGATTAATATCAATTGTCAAAGTAATATCCTTCCCTGCTTTGGCAGGAATATCATATCTCCCGTCCCTAAAAGGCCCTCTTTCTCTACCATGTACATCAACTAAAACGTATCTGTATCCTTTTTCACCCCTAAGAAATGTTTCGTACGTAGATTCAATTCCATTGATACCATGATAATCCCCTGTGTTATAATAATCATCTCGCTTAACATCCTGAGGCCCAACCTCACCTACATAACCAAGTATATGAGCTGCATTGGGATATTCATATTTTCTTAACGTCCTTCTTTGAACAAAAAAACCATTAAACTTATATAACTTTTCTTGTAAATATCCATACTGCTCAGCTGATAATTGCTTATAAAATATAGATGGTTTAATGGGTGAAATCTTCCTGTTTGATAACTTTTGATGCATCTCATTAAACAAGCTTCTTAGATCTTCAATGGAAATACTTAACGCTTTACAAAACGATACTGAGTCCATCGCTTTTAGTTCACGAGGAACAACCATTAAATCATAATTAGCCTGATTCGATACAATTAACTTTCCATTTCTATCATAAACCAATCCTCGTGCCGGATAGTTGATGATTTCCCGTCGCGTATTACTTTCTGCTGAAAATTTATAGGAAGGATCATACACCTGAAGTATAAATAGCTTAATCACAAACACCATCCCCATAGTGATAAAGATGAGAGCTACGACTATTGTTCTTCGGTTAATATTTTCCACTAGATACTTATTTAAATTCTGTTTCTTTTTTGATTACTAAATAATAATGTCACCCACATAATAAGCAAGGTTAATAGTGTACTAAGCAAAGTTTTTGCCAGTATTGATAACAAATTATTAAAAGAAAATGATTCTACTAAAAAATAAAACAGGTGATGAATTACAACTAAAATGACTGCATACTTAAAAAACCACAAAAATCCGTAAAATGAAGGCGTGGGCAAGGTGCCGGGTTCATAACCATCACGGGGTGCTATTCTTGATAAAACCAGTGGCCTCAAATAGGCCAGAAGCAATGTAGCTGCCATATGCATCCCCGGTGTATTTGAAAATATATCAATACTGAGTCCAACAACAGATGCCAGCACGAGTAGTAACCATTTTGGCGTTTCAAATGGTAATATTAAAATAAAAATAACGTACAGGTACGGGTTAATAAATCCTGAGAATTCAATTTTATTCAGAATTAAAACCTGCAAAAGAATAAAAAAGAAAAAATTAAATATATATCTGGGTATTAAACTTATCATAGTACATTTTCCTCCTCTAATTCAACCTGTTCGCTTTGATGTTTATTTTCAACTATCTCAACAAAATTTAAATTTGAAAAATCAACACTTAACTTCACTCTAATCTTATAAAAACTTTCACCTTCAGGATGTTCAATCTGATCTACTGTACCAATTAATATACCCTCAGGGAAAGTAAATGAATATCCACTAGTTACGACCTGCTCACCTAATTTCACATCGGCATGTTCCGGTATTTCATCAAGTATTACATAATCAGGAGATTTATTATTCCAACTTACGGAACCAAAAAATCCGGTATCTTTTAATTTGGCTGATATTTTTAATCGCGAATTCAATAAAGATAAGGCTGTACTATAATTGTCAGAGCATTTTATCACAATACCAACAACCCCACGACTGGAAAGCACTCCCATGTCAGGACTTATTCCCTCCTTGGTTCCTTTATTCAGTGTAATGTAATTAAAGTGTTTAAATACACTATTGTTAATCACTTTACATGCCATATAGGTATACTGTTTATCTGAAGTACTATCTCCGATCATGGTATAGTAGTCCTTCCCCACATCCATCTTCTCAGGTAATTGATTTTTCAAATAAGCATTTTCTCTGGCTAATTCCTCATTTACCTTTCTTAAAGAAAAATACTCTTCAACATTATCCACTCCATCAAATAGTCCTCCTGCTAATTTGGCTGAAGAACTCAAATAGATAGATCTTTGATTCTGATTAAAACTAACGATTAAAACAAAAGCTATTATTTCTAATAAAATGAATAAAATACCAAAATAGTGATGCAGTATAAATTGAACAAAGTTTCTCATTCAGTTGTGTTATTTTCTTCATAAAATTACAAGATAAAAGCATCTTAAATATGCTTCTATTTTTCAAATATTTAAGCTTGTATGATATCTAAGCGATTGTAAAATCTAACAAACCCCGGTAAAGTTAGTTTTTTAGATTTGAAAAATCATGTGAATTACCGAATTTAGCAGGAATTATTTGAGTTTTGCAGAAACAAAAAACGCAACTCTCATTATAATTAGAAAGCTGCGTTTTATTTAGGGTGGAAGACCGGTCTCGAACCGGCGACCTCCGGAACCACAATCCGGCGCTCTAACCAACTGAGCTACAACCACCATTTTCGCTAAAAGCGATGCAAAGATAACATTAAAAAAACTACATTTGCAAGAGTTTTAGCCAAAAAAAGCTAAAAAACTTACGCTTTTTTAAAATTAGTTCTGAATTTTAGCAAGTTACAATAACTGACATATGAAGTTTTTTTTACAAGACGATACAAGTAAGCACGTAGATGACATTTTAAAAAGCTTAAAAAAGCTTATGGATGGTGACGTTTCATCTCAAATGAAACAAAAGGGTATTGAATACACGCAGATATATGGTACGAGTGTCATATGGCTCAGAGAAATGGCAAAAAAATACACCAATGACAACAAACTGGCCAATAGACTATGGCATAGACAAATAAGAGAAACTATGATATTGGCAACCCTGATTGCCTCTCCTAAAACTGAATTTATCAACACCTTAAACGAATGGACAGAATCATTAATAACAAATGAGATCGCTGAGCAGATAGGTACAAATTTACTATGGAAAGTACCCAATATTTATGACTACACTCTGAAACTATTACAATCTGAAAACGATAGAAAACGGGCTGCTGCCTGGGTGGCATTAGCCACCTATCTGCAACGAGGTGGAAATCTGACTGAAGACCAAAATAGTTACCTTTTTTCCGAAATAAAAAGCGAAAAACACTTTAAAAATATTTTTACACAAAGAACGGTGAGCCGTTTTTTACGACAAGCCTGTCGGAATTCCACAAAGAATTTAAATCAGGTGGAGGAATTAATTCAACAACTTAAAACCAATAACAAAATCTCATGGCTAATTGAAGATGTTGAAACAGAGATTAAATACCTTAAATAAACCTTAATAACTTACTACACACTCAAATATATCATCATACTGATTATCTGTTAGTTGCCATTTCATACACTCCATTAAAAGTACACTCCATTAAAAGAGGAGGCTTGCTACCAGAGTGATTGAGTTCGGCATAAAATTCAGGGTAATACCAGTTTCTGATTTTAACACTAATAAATATCAATGTTTTTCATTAACCTATCGTATAAATTTGACCTCAATATATTCACTAGTTAGTATAGAAACCATGTTAGAAGAGCATTTCAATTATTTTAGACAAAACATTATAGGGTATGATGCAAAAATCAATACGCCTTTTGGTATTAAGCCTTTAGTTTATGCAGATTGGATTGCCAGCGGAAGATTATACCAACCCATAGAGGATATTATCCAGAATAAAATTGGACCTATGATAGCCAATACTCACTCCGAATCGAGTGATACCGGCATGATAATGACCAATATTTATAAGCAATCCCACCAGATAATAAAGGATCATGTAAACGCTTCCGAAGATGACATAATTATCACAGCCGGAACTGGTATGACATCGGTAGTTAATAAATTACAACGAATTCTAGGAATACGGGTTCCTGAACAGGCTCAGAGACATTACCATATACCTCCGGAGCAAAAACCAGTAGTTTTCATCACACATATGGAACATCACTCCAACCATACTTCCTGGCTGGAATCGAATGTAGATGTGGTAGTATTGGATCCTAGTGATGATTTATTGATAAATCCAGATTCCTTACGTAAGGAAATACATAAATACAAAAACCGAACCTTAAAAATCGGTTCCTTTTCAGCATGTTCAAACGTTACGGGGATTGAAACACCCTATCATGAATTAGCAAAAATCATGCATCAAAACGGAGGTTTCTGTTTTGTAGATTTTGCAGCATCAGCTCCTTACGTCAATATTGATATGCATCCTGAAGATGAGATGATGAATTTAGACGCCATATATTTCTCCCCTCATAAATTTCTGGGAGGCCCGGGGAGTTGCGGAGTTATGGTGTTTAATAACTCAATATACCATAACCATTCTCCCGACGACTCTGGCGGAGGCACCGTAGATTGGACAAATCGTTGGGGAAAATACCGGTATATTGATGACATTGAAGCTCGGGAAGACGGTGGAACTCCTGGTTTTCTTCAATCTATAAAAGCAGCACTTTGCATCAACTTAAAAGAAGCGATGGGCTCAGACAATATTTTAAAGCGTGAAAAAATACAGGTCAGCAGAATATTAAAGGAATTCAGGAAAATTCCAGGAATGAATATTCTGGCCGACAATGTAGATGATAGAATTGGAGCTATTTCATTTTATCTGGATAACATTCACTTCAACCTGATAGTACGATTATTAAATGATCACTTTGGCATACAAGTAAGAGGAGGATGCTCATGCGCAGGAACATACGGACATTACTTATTACACGTAGATTACTATACATCAAATAAAATCACAAGTAAAATTAATAAGGGCGACCTCTCTGAAAAACCAGGGTGGGTAAGAATTTCGATTCATCCAACTACAACAGATGAAGAGATAGATTACATCATTTCTGCTGTAAAACAGATTGCACTAAACGCCAAAGAATGGGAGAAAGAATACAGTTACTACCCCATTAAAAATGAATACTACTACAAAGACGCAATCATTAAGAAACCTAAGGATTACAATGAATGGTTTACATTAAATAAACCCAAGTAGAATTTATTTATCCAGAAACGATTTATCAAAACACATAAAATGGTTTTTCTTGAATTATCGTTATAGATTACTATTTTTATAGATTTACAGCGCAATTCAAATCTTAGTTCGTTATAAAAATAGTAATTGAACTCTTCTCAAATATATATTTATGGAGATAATTGAAGTAAAAGATCGTTCTGGAAGAAAACAATTTTTAAATATAGTTGAGGACATATACTCAAACGACCCTTCATATGTCAGACCTTTAAACAGAGATATTGAAAACACCTTTGATCCGAACAAAAATCCATTTTTTAAACATGGAAACGCTTCCAGGTTCATACTCATTGACGACAAAAAAAAGGCAATCGGAAGAATTGCTGCATTTATTAATGAGAAAAAAGCTTATGGTTTTGAGCAACCAACCGGAGGACTGGGTTTTTTTGAATGTATAAATGATCAGAAAGCAGCTTTCGCACTTTTCGATGCCGGCATAAAATGGCTTTCTGAAAGAGGAATGGAAGCAACTGACGGGCCAATAAATTTTGGAGAAAACGACAACTTCTGGGGCTTATTAGTAGAAGGCTTTACTGATCCAACCTACGGAATGCAATACAATCCACCATATTATCAGAAATTTTTTGAGGCCTATGGTTTTGAAAATTACTTTGAACAGGTTACAAACCGGTTAGATCTTAAGAAACCATTCCCTGAGAGATTCTGGAAAATTGCAGCATGGATTGGTAAAAAACCAGACTATCATTTTAAACATTTCACATGGAAAGATAAATTTAAGTTTATTGATGACATGGTTGAGGTTTATAATGATGCCTGGAAATTTCATGAAAACTTCACCCCCTTAAGTCGAGAAAAAGTACTTCCATCCTTTTTACAGGCAAAAGACATT
Organism: Marinilabiliaceae bacterium; assembly: GCA_050296935.1. Lineage (GTDB taxonomy): Bacteria > Bacteroidota > Bacteroidia > Bacteroidales > Marinilabiliaceae > Saccharicrinis. The sequence goes on from JBNKRV010000275.1 coordinate 11,946, forward strand.
GCGATAGAGGAATTTTTATGGTTCGCCTATTACAAAAATGAACCTGTAGGATTTATTCTTTTATATCCTGATGTAAACCAGATTTTAAAAAGATTTAATGGTAGCTTAAATTTTTTGAACAAGCTTCGGTTTTTATGGCTTAAAAATAATAAAACAATGACCCGTCTTAGAGTTGTTATTTTAGGAGTAAAAACGAAACACCAAAGATCAGGCGTTGAATCAGGATTGTTTTATCACTTACGAGGCCCTGTTTTTAAACGCGAGTGGTTTAATGAAATGGAATTATCCTGGGTTGGAGACTTTAATCCTAAAATGAGAACATTGCAAGATTCTATGGGTGCTGAGTTTTCAAAAAAACACATCACTTACCGTTTTATCTTTGACCCTCAGAAAAGAACTAATAAAAGAGCTTCTTCAATACCCAAAGACACAAAAGAAAGATTAAACCAACCCCCTTCTTAAAGGATGAGGTTTGGTTTACTATATGGAAAAGGATTAAATATTAGGCAAATAAATTAAAATTGTTTTGCATGTTAGATATTAATATTTACCTTTGCAGTCCGTTAAGAAATTAGAATATTAAAGAGGTAAAAAAATGAAAAAGGAAATTCATCCGGATAACTATCGCTTGGTTGCTTTCAAAGATATGTCAAACGAGGAGACTTTTATAACTCGTTCAACTGCAAACACCAAAGATAAAATTGAAATTGACGGAGTTGAGTATCCATTGGTGAAACTTGAGATATCTAATACATCTCACCCTTTTTATACTGGTAAGATGAAACTTGTTGATACAGCAGGACGTGTTGATAAGTTTAGAAACAGATATCAAAAGCACATGGATAACAGAAAAAAATAAGCTTAGACGCTTAGTCTCATTAAAGCTTCGGTATCTCCGAAGCTTTTTTTTTATCTATCCGCCAACAATTTCACATTTATACCAATTTCACTAAGAGCTTGGCGTTAAATAGTTCTAGAGACATTAAGTTTATACAAGACACAAATTATTGCAATAAACAAGAGCAATACCAAGCTTGCTTGAGCAATACCGAGTGAAGCAATAAGCATGTAACAAATGCATACATAGCCTTAGTTGCAACGACATCTTGTAACGTAGTATAAATTTAATAGAATGAAATCATAACGCTGATAGCATTGGGATATTGGTATTATAGGCCATTTCTCTTTTTTTGGCACACGTATTGACTAGTAATACACCCATCCAATAACCGGATGATTTATGACAATATGGCAGCTTGCCTATACTAAAAAAAATATGGATAATTTTAAAATCTCTATAAACAGAGCAGACATGGATGATATGTACGAATCTGACGCAGAATTTATTCCGATAGTTTCCAACGATAACGAATCCGATATATCTGATATTGAAATCCCTGATGCTTTACCAATACTACCGCTTCGAAATACAGTTCTCTTTCCCGGAGTAATTGTTCCAATATCATTAGGCCGGGACATGTCATTAAAGTTAGTTAAAGATGTACAACGTGGGAATGGTGTTTTTGGAGCTGTTGCGCAAAAAGAACCTGACGTTGATGAACCTTGTGCAGATGATTTATATAATGTAGGAACAATTGCAAAAGTAATCAAGGTACTTGAAATGCCTGACGGCACCACTTCTGCAATTATTCAAGGTAAAGTCAGATTTCAATTTAATGAAATCATTGAAACTGAACCCTATTTCAAGGCAAAAGCCGTTCAGTTAAATGACATAAAACCGGACGAGGATAATTCACGCGACTATGAGGCATTGGTTAGTTCTTTAAAAGATCTTTCACTTCGCATCATAAAGTATTCGTCAAACATTCCGCCAGAAGCCTCCTTTGCCGTAAAAAACATTGAAAATTCAACTTTCTTAATCAACTTTATTTGCTCCAACACAGAAATAACAGTTAAGGAAAAACAAAGTCTGCTTAAGACTGATGTTTTAAAAGAAAGAGGAATGAAACTCCTTGAACATCTTACCCGTGAGGTTCAGTTACTGGAGTTGAAAAACGATATTCAAAGCAAGGTTAAACTTGATATTGATCAACAGCAAAGAGAATACATGCTTCATCAGCAGATGAAGACTATTCAGGATGAATTGGGATCAAGCCCCATTGAACAGGAAGTCAGAGAACTTAGAGAAAAAGCTGAAAAGAAAAAATGGGATAAAGAAGTTGCAGAACTTTTTTACAAAGAAATGGATAAGCTGGAGCGTTTAAATCCGGCAACAGGAGAATATTCAGTTCAACATAATTACCTTCAAACATTACTTGATATTCCCTGGAATGAGTATACAGAAGATAAATTTGATATGAACACAGCTCAGGAAGTTCTGGATAGAGATCATTTTGGGTTGGATGGTGTTAAGGAAAGAATCCTTGAACATCTGGCTGTTCTTAAATTAAAAGGAGACTTAAAATCACCAATAATCTGTTTATACGGCCCCCCCGGAGTTGGAAAAACATCTCTTGGAAAGTCTGTTGCTGATGCACTTGGACGCAAATATGCCAGAATGTCACTTGGAGGTGTTCATGACGAGGCTGAAATCAGAGGGCACAGAAAAACCTATATTGGCGCCATGCCCGGAAGGATTATTCAGAATATAAAAAAATCAGAAAGTGCAAATCCAGTCTTTATTCTAGACGAAATTGATAAAATAGGTAGCAGTGCACATGGTGACCCTGCCGCTGCGCTTTTAGAAGTGTTAGATCCTGAGCAAAATGAAAACTTTCACGATAACTTTTTAGAGGTTGATTTTGATTTATCTAAGGTCATTTTTATCGCTACTGCAAATACATTAAGCACCATATCACAGCCTCTTCTTGACAGAATGGAATTGATTGAAGTTAGTGGTTATATACTTGATGAAAAAAATGAAATAGCTAATAGACATCTTTGGCCGAACCAATTAGAAAATCATGGCATACCTAAAAGCAAACTTACTATTGCTAAAAAGGTTATGAGCTATGTTATAGAAAATTACACAAGAGAATCCGGTGTAAGGGAACTGAATAAAGTTCTGGCAAAATTGGCCAGAAAATACGCTTTGAAAATTGCCACAAATAAGGAGTTTAAAAAAGCTATTTCAATTGATGATATAAAAGAGAATCTGGGTGTTGAACGTTTTTCTAAAGAAAAATGGCAGGATACTCATGTACCCGGAGTCGTTACAGGACTTGCATGGACCGCCGTTGGTGGCGAAATCCTATACGTTGAGTCGAGCCTTTCAAAAGGAAACGGAAAATTATCTCTTACAGGTAACCTGGGAGATGTAATGAAAGAGTCTGCTATTTTAGCTCTTGAATACATCAAATCTAATTGTAAAACATTGAATATTAATCCGAAAATACTTGAAGAAAAAAATATTCATGTACATGTTCCTGAAGGAGCCATTCCTAAAGACGGACCATCAGCCGGAATAACAATGGCGACGGCATTAGTATCTGCTTTTACAGGTAAAAAAGTAAAGAAGAGAATTGCAATGACCGGGGAAATAACGTTAATAGGTAAAGTGTTACCGGTTGGAGGAATTAAAGAAAAAATATTAGCTGCAAAACGTGCTGGAATTAAAGAGATTATTATCTCAAAGGAAAACACCAAAGATGTAGCTGAAATAAAAGACATATATATAGATGGTTTAACATTCCATTACGTTAGTAACGTAAAAGATGTTTTGGAACTAGCCATCGACAAATAAAAAAAGGGAGTTTTTACTCCCTTTTTTATATTAAATTAACGGTACAACGACTAATGAATTGAAATCAGAATTTCACTTTCATCTTTCGTATGCAAGTGCTTACTTTCAAACTCCTCAATAAAACGAACCATTTCTGGCGTTAACCTATTTAAGGCTCTTTTAATTATTGATTTTGGAATATGCTTGTAATAAGCATATGCAATTGCACCTGTAATACTTCCTATGGTGTTACTCGGGCCTCCTATTGAAATTGCCTTTCTTATAGCATCTTCATAATTATTAGAGAGAAGAAATACAGTAATCGCAGCAGAAACTGGTGATTCCATGTCAGGATCTGTAACTTCTTCATGCAATTCTGACAATTCTTTTTCAAGATTGTAATTAAATGTATTTGTGATATATTTCTTTATATCTGATTTATTTACTCCATTTTTGGCTAGAAATATAGCTGCATTAGATGCTTTGGATGCAATGATTTTTGCAGGCAAACTATGAGTCACTCTAGTTGCAATCTCTGTATTTTCAAGTACCTCTTCCAAGGTACTACATGCATACCCGATTGGACTGACTCTACGTGCCCACCCATCTCCATTTCCGAAATAGGATTCCGCGGAATCTGAAATTGCCCAGGATTTAAAATTTTCGTCATATCCTGCATAAGGGTATTTTTTTACCCATTTCTTTAGCGTATCCTCGAATTTTCGGTCGTTATAAACTGAATCTGCTGTAGCTAAAGTCAATACGGTATCGCTCGTAAACGAAGAAATTGGCTTAAATAGCTGAAATTCAGTAGTTGACCTGCTATCATTTATAAATGCAGACCCAATAATATCTCCAATTATAGCTCCTTTCATTTGGTCGGTTTTGTGGTTTATACTATTAAATATTTGTTTTCCATTATAAATATATAACATTATTCTCACCTTAATACCGAAAAGTTAATTTTTATTAAAATATCCAGACTTTTTAAGCATTTGGAATACCGGATTAAAATGTTCAAAAACAAAAAAAATCTTATTAACCTACCTTGTACATACAAAAATCACCGGGACGGTTATCTGCCAATTGTTATTTTACACATTCCCACATTAAAGAATAGCGAGCTATTTTAAATAATTTCCGGGAAGAATATTGCTGCTTACAAACGAAATCTCTTATGCTTTATATAAAAAACTGACCTATGGCGCTGAAATTATGTAACGTCATAGGTCATAGTGAAATTGGACAAATTCCCTCCACCTTATCTTCTGGGGAGAAAAATATTGTTGGAAATATAACAACGCAATCCAATAAGCCACTTCGTTCTTCAATAATAGAATCGGCATGGGTAGCAATAAGGCACAATCCTGCTCTGGCGTTAAAATATAACGAATTGAGATCCGGAATGGAGTCCAATGGATCTATAATAAGAATTGCTAAGAAAACACTTAACAACCTGAGTTCGATATAAAATTAATGGCTCAAATCGCTTATAAATATTGAGTTTCAAGGAATGTTTGCGAAAGTATAGCGGGCTATGGTAAGCAAATATGACGCAGAAAATCGGTATTTATAAGTGACATTCATAGCTTTTCAGTAAATAATCGATTTACGGCTCTAAATTTTATCGCCATAGCTCGCTATGTCTCAAAAATTTATATTGTAAATCAATCATTTACTGAATTTTGAGCTCGCTAATTTTAATCGAACTCAGGTTAATAAGGTTAAAGCTAAGTGTGAGTGTTTTAATAGTTGTTAGCGCATGCTAACAATTTTTACTTTAAATAATTTAAACTCTATTTGAATCACATAATTCTTTGGAATCAGGTCATGATGAAAATGATATTGATATGGAATTGACTTTTCTTCTAATAATGCAAAGCAAGCACTACAAAACGTATTGTAAAGAAGTATTAGTCGACTCCGAAATCAATTCTCCAGATGAATATAGTTTTTTGTACCATTTAAGCTTAGTTGACAGTTTTCGGAAAATGGAATTAATTCATATTCATTTATTGGAGGCTCCATCGGGAATTGAAGTTATTAAAAGACTTTTAAAAAAGGGTTTTATTGAGGAGTTTGACGACAAACAGGATAAGCGGGCAAAAAGAATAAAAATAACAAATGAAGGTAGAGTAGAGACTGAAAAGTTAACTCCGCAAATGCAAACGGTTTATTCAAAAATGACAGCTAAAATGTTGCTCAAAGAAAAAATTCATATCATTTCGCTGCTTAAAGAATTAAACGACTATCATTCAACTCCTAAGGACAAAAGAAAATAATTATGGACAATAAATTATGCTTAATTACTGGATGCAATTCAGGAATTGGAAAAGTTACAGCAATAGAGCTTGCTAAAAAAGGGTTTGAAATTATTATGCTGGTGCGTGATAGTGAAAAATCAAGAATTGCATTTGAGGAAATAAAAAATGCTTCAGGAGGAAAAATAAGCCTAAAATATGTTGACCTTTCATCTCTTGATTCAATTAAGAAAATATCAGAAGAAATTAAATCACAGTATGAAAGAATTGATATTCTTGTAAACAACGCAGGATTATTTAAACGAAAGCTTGAAAAATCTGCTGATTCTTTTGAAATGACATTAGCCGTTAACTACTTTGCTACATATTCGCTTACTATCCTTATGATTCCTCTATTGAAAAATAGTAAACAAGCGAGGATAATAAATCTAACATCGGAGTTATACAAAAGAGGAAAGGTGAATTTGGATAATGACTTTTCCATTGAGAAATTCAATGGAAATAAAGCTTATGCAAACTCAAAACTTCTTATTGTTTATTTTACTCAAGAACTTTCAAAACGATTAGAATCTGATAACATAACAGTAAATTGCGTACATCCAGGAGTTGTTGGAACAGATGTCTTTAGAGAGTATCCAAAATGGTTTGCAAAGCTTATGAATCTAATGATTTCTAATCCAACCGAAGGTGCTAAACCATCTGTGTATCTTGCAAGCTCAGAAGAATTGGACAGTATAACTGGGAAATACTTCTATAAACGCAAGCCAAAAGAAATTGATAAAATTGCAAATGATTCAGATTTGGCGGAAAAGATTTGGGTGAAAACAGAAGAATTGACAGGGATAAAATATTCTTAATTAAACACTAATTTTTCGATTATTATTCCTGATTTGGCGAATGCTAAATTCTGTTTTAACAATTTACAGGTAACCGCAATCAGTGCCAGTTTTTGGAATATGCACAACCCAATGGTTACACACAGCGTCTATCGCTTTATGTTGAAAATTAAAATTTTAGATGGCAAGGAATAAATGTTGAAACTTTCATCCTTTGGTTTAATTATTTCATTGATGAAAATTTTTTAAACTTCACCGGGATTACCTTCCGATGGTTGTATGCCAGAGTACTGACCAATATCGAACAGGCTTCCAGAATAACATCCAACAGAATAAGGATTGAAACTTACAAACAACAAAAAAAGCAGAATACCTTGAAGCTTTTTACCTACTTTAGCTCGAAGTTGCGCATAAGCCCGGGTCATTTGGTTTTCAACGGTTTTAACTGAAAGGTTGAGATGATCAGCAATTTCCAGATTGGTCAATCCCTCGTATTTGCTCAATAAAAATATCTCCTTACATCTGGGGTGTAAATTATCGATCTCCTTTTTGACGTTCTGAATCAATCGATCTAAGTTGGACTCATCATCTTCTATCAAGGTGTTAACTGCAGTCATGTATTCTTTCTCGAGATTGAGAATGAATTTACGGTGTTTGTACTGATCTAAAAATTCATTGTATACAGAGCGGTAGAGAAAACTGCGTAGGTTCAAATCGGTTTTAAGAGAAGTTCTTTTTTTCCATAAACGGAGCATTACATTCTGAACCATATCTGCAGCTAAATTTCGATCCTTACAAAAGCTATAGGCATATAGACAAAGTTTGTGGTGATAACTATCCATGAGATACGCATAGGCAGATTCTTCACCCCTCCGTAAAGCTGTTATCAAAACAGCTTCATTTCCATAAGGTATTTGAGCTTTGTCTTTCATTTTGTAAAGGATATTCTATAAATTATACGAATATTCTATGAATTATGCAAAGATTAAAAAAAATTATTAAAACGTTAGGGGTATTTAACTTGGCAATCTTAATATATTTGAACACACATAGAATTTTATGAAGTCTCAATCCAGACATTTTGTTGTAAATTATTTAACCCAGTCGGCCTCAGAGCAAGAATTAGATGAGTTGTCCCAGTGGCTTAAAAATCCTGTTAATGCTCAAGAGTTCAAATCTTTTGTGCAAATTGATTATGCTATAGATCATATTATGGAAGATTTTAATACGGAGCAAGAAAAGAGAGACTTTCTCTCTAAAATCTGTAAAATGCAACAGCAAAAAAAGATTCGAAAATTATGGACTCGTATTTCTGGAGTTGCAGCCTCTGCTTTGATAATTATTTCTCTTTCTGTATTACTAAACAACAACCAGGAGCAGTCTCAGGATAGCATGCCGGTAGTTGTTAATAATCAAGTTAAACCTGTAAAGAATAACGCTATTTTACTTTTGGAAACAGGTAAAGAGATAGCCCTGCAGGAAGGGAGAGTATTACACACTCAAAATATGGTAAGCAGCCGTGAAGGGCTGGAGTATAGCCAAGGTGCTGTGGCAGATACTGAAATTGCCTATAATTATTTAACCGTACCCCGGGGCGGTCAGTTTTATGTTAAACTAGCCGATGGTACCAAAGTGTGGTTAAACTCAGAGTCTAAGCTAAAATACCCGGTACATTTTCCCAAAGCTCAAAGTCGTGTGGTAGAACTTCTTTATGGGGAGGCCTTTTTTGAAGTTTCTCCTAGTGTCAAACATCAGGGGGCTGATTTTAAAGTCATTCATAAAGAGCAGGAGATACAAGTGCTGGGTACTAAGTTTAATGTTAAAGCCTATTCTGGGGAAACAAAGGTGTTTACCACGCTGGCGGAAGGAAAAGTTCAGATTAATACACCTAGAGAAAATCACATTCTTCAGCCAGAACAGCAAGCAATTCTAAATGACAATACCTATGCGTTATCAATTCATAAGGTGAATTTGAGGGAGGAGATAGGTTGGGTAAATGGAGAGTTTATTATTAGGCAAAAAAATCTTAAACAAATTATGAATGTTCTCAGCCGCTGGTACGATATGGAGGTGATTTTTGAGGATAAGAAGTTAGAGGATGTAAAATTTGTAGGTAGAATTCAAAAAGATCAGGAGGTAACCGAAATACTGGATATGATTAAAAACTTCGGTATTATAAAAAACTATGAAATCAAAGAGAAGCAGGTGCGCTTAAGATAGAAAAATCAATTTTGTAAAAACAAGCAATTTATATAGAGAAAAAGGGAACGAAGTTAAAATTTTTGCAGGTTCAAACTTCGTCCCTTCTAATTTGATCAGTTAAAGCAAATATTAACAAATACATTCAAATTAATGAAAATTAAATTATTAAATCTCTGTAGTCTTGAACATTTTTTTAGGGCCAGAAAGCAATTCTTATTGATAGTCATGAGAACATTCTTACTTTTATTCTTAACCACCACTTTGGGGTTTAGTGCAGACTATAGTTATTCACAGGACAAAGTAAGCATTGAATCATCCAGTGAACTTACTGTAGACGAGGTCTTTCAGTTAATTACAGAACAGACTGAGTATAATTTTCTGTATCCAGAAGGCTTGTTTTCAGGTTTACCTAAAGTGAAACTGATTAAAGGTTTAATCAACGTAGACAAACTCATTGAGCAAAGTATTCCGAAATCCAGATTCAAAGTAGTCTTGTCAGAAGGGAATAACATAATCATAGAAGAAAGCAGGTTGGCAAACCAAATAGGTGTATCGGGAACAGTTACCGATACCCGCGGGAATCCTATTCCTTATGTTTCTGTTCTGGTTAAGGGCACCACTAATGGGGTGTCGACTAATGTTGACGGATACTATAAGATCACGATGGCATCTAATAATAACGTTTTGGTATTCAAATCGCTTGGGTTTAAAGATAAAGAGGTTCTGGTGAGCGATAATCTTATTGTTGATGTTGTTCTTGAAGATGATGTGACAGAACTGGAAGGAGTTGAAGTAGTATCTACAGGATATCAAAACATTCAAAAGCAGAGAGTTGCTGGCGCAATAACGAGCATATCTCGCAAAGATTTACATGTAAACGGGGTTAGTTCTGTTGAGCAAATGCTGCAAGGAAAAGTAGCAGGTTTAAATGTTACAAACCTTACTGGCGAGGTAGGTGTTCGTCAAAAATCAAGGGTTCGTGGAACTTCTACTTTTTTAGGAAATCAGGAACCTATTTGGGTAGTTGACGGAATTATTCAGGAAGATCCACTTCCTTTTAGTACACAAACATTCGATAATAATGGAGGGGTTACTGAAAATAATTTTGATTTTATTAGAAACTACGTAGGAAATTCCATTTCTTGGTTGAACCCAAATGATATTCAAGATATTACTGTATTAAAGGATGCTTCAGCAACTGCTATTTATGGTGTTAGAGCTGCAAACGGAGTTATTGTTATCAATACAAAGCAAGGGAAGGAAGGACCTTTGTCTGTTACGTATTCTACAAACTTTAATTATGGAGAAAAGGTTACTTATGATAAGTTAGAGTTGATGAATTCTAGGGAAAGAGTAGCTGTTTCTAGAGAAATTTTTGAAAGAGGCTTAATAGCATCTCAAACCAATAATGATATAGGTTTTGCGGGAGCATTAAATAAATATTTATTTGGAGAGATATCCTATGATGAATTTAATGGTAGGGTTGCAAAAATGGAAAGTGTAAATACCGATTGGTTTGATATTCTATACCGTAATCCTTTTAGTCAATCACATCATATTGGTTTAAGTGGAGGTAGCAGTAAAATAAGATTTTATTCATCAATAGGTTATAATGATAGTCAAGGAACTGCTATAGGTAATAATAGCAATTCATTAAATGCCTCTTTAGGTATAAATAGCCAATTGAATGAAAAATTATCTGTTAGTTTTCGTTTAAGTGGTAGTAAAACTAAAACGAATGGTTTTAATTTGGTAACACCTTATGAGTATGCAACAAAAATAAATCGTGTAATTCCTGCATACAATGAGGATGGAAGCTTGTTTTATTACAATGATGTATCAAATGGATATCTATATAATTATATAAATGAAAGAAATGAGTCTGGTAACTCTAATACGGTTCAATCCCTTAATTCTAATTTAAATATTGTTTATAAAATTTTACCTGAGTTGAAATTGAATGTTCTGGGTAGTTATAACATTTCTTCAACAATGGGGAGTTCTTATGCAACTGAAACAACGAATTTAATAACCAATATTAGAGGGTATGAATATGCAAGTGTAATTGCAGGAGATCCTTTATACAAAAGTTCTAGGTTGCCTATTGGAGGAGTTTTTAATGCAGATAACAATCAATCTGTTAATTGGAATTTACGCACTAATTTGAGTTACAATAAGATTTTCAATGAGGTTCATTATTTTTCTGTATTACTTGGAGTTGAATCTCATAGTTTAAAATTTGATGGGTCTAATTCAACTACATATGGATATTTACACAATAGAGGAAGATCATTCGCATTAGTACCTCCTACAATTACATCAGGAACTACTGTTCTTGCAAATTCTTTATATACAGGGACTGCCGATAGTAATAAATTCTCTAACTCTATTACAGATAGAAAAACCAATACTTTAGGGTACTATTTAACCCTAAATTATACTTATGACAATCGTTATGTATTAAATTTTAGTGTAAGAGGCGATGCTTCAAATCGCTTTGGACAATTTCCAAATGAAAAGTTCAATCCTGTATGGGCAGGTGGTCTAAGATGGAATGCCGGTAATGAGGATTTTATAAAAGATATTGATTGGATAAATAGTTTAAGCGTAAGAAGTACTTTTGGATATCAGCGTAATATGGCTGTAAACTTTAGCCCAAGTTTGATTGTTCAAGTTCCAAGCTCAACTGCTTCATCTAGTATTTATGATGTAAATACAGGAGAATACCTTCTTAAAATTAAAAGTTTACCATATGAAGATTTGCGTTGGGAACAAACAACGAGCTATAACTTAGGTTTTGATATGGGCTTGTTTCAAAACAAAATCTTCCTTACGGGAAATTACTATGTAAAACATGGTAAAGATATAATCACACCTCTTAGTTTACCTGCTGAATATGGTATAGATGTTATGCCGGTAAATGGTGGTAGTTTAAAAAATAAAGGGTATGAATTGACAGTAGGTTTTACACCTATACGTACTAATAATTTTAATTGGTCTGTTACAATGAATACGTCCAAAAACTTTAATGAAGTAACCAAAGTTGGAACTCAAAATAATGGTTGGCAATCAGCTATACAAGGCACTTTATTAAAAGAAGGCTATGCGCTATCTTCTTTTTGGGCTTTTAAATACGATGGTGTAGATCCTGAAACCGGACGCCCAATAATTGACTTATCAGTAGAGGATGGAGCATTTCCAGATGAAGATCCAACAGCTTACTTAGAATATGTTGGAAAAGCTGATCCTGATTTTACAGCTGGGTTTGGTAACACCTTTAGATATAAGCAATTTAGCTTATCAGCTAACTTTTATCTTCAGCTGGGAGGTAAGAAATTCTTGAAATCTGCATATCCAACGGCTATTTTGCCTAATGAATATGAAAACTTAACATCAGAATTAAATGGTAGATGGACACCTGAAAATACATCAGCTCAATTACCAGGATTACCTGATCAGGATGCTGCAACTAATCCAATTCTTTTGCCTGGTGAAACGATGACTTATGTGCCTTTATATCAGATGTACAATTATAGTACTGATAGAGTTGTTGACGCATCAAGTCTAAGATTAAACACACTGAGTGCGAGTTATAATTTTTCTAATGATTTTTGTGAAAAATTAAAATGTAAATCTTTAAATATGGGATTAAGTGCTTCAAATGTTTTTTCAATTGTGAGTAAAGATTTTCATGGAAGAGATCCAGAGGTAGCCAGAGGTAGTCAGCCACGTACACGCTCCTATACTTTTAATCTAAATGTTACATTCTAAATTTTAAAAAAATGAGATTCTTAAAATTAAATATAGTCGTATTATTTAGTATTTCAGCTTTGTTTTTAACCTCTTGTTCTGATTTTCTAGAGGAGAATAGCCAGGATGAAATTATACCTGAAACGTTTGAAGATATATCTGCAGTCATGTATAGTGAGGCATATCCCTATTTGTTTAATGGCGATGTTTATCTAAATCTATTAACAGACGAAATGGAGTCTAATGGGTTAACATCAGATAGTTATAAAGCCAAATTTGAAAATGGTATGCCAATATATACGTATACAAAAACAATGTTTGATGGAAGTTACATTATTCCAAATGATGCTAACTCATGGGAGTTGTATTATAAAAAAATTAAGGGTTGTAATGTTGTATTAGACCATATAGAAAACATTACGGCTTCAGAGAAAGAGATTAATTCATTGAAAGGACAGGCATTATTTTTACGTGGATACTATTATTTTAAGCTTGCCACAATTTATTGTCAGCCTTATTCGGTTGATCAAATAAATCCTGATGAAGTGTTAGGCGTGCCTTTAGTATTAACAATGAATGTTCAAGATGTTTATCCTAAGCGTAATACTTTAAAAGAAACTTTTGATCAAATTGAAGCTGATTTAAAAACATCAGTAACTTTATTAAAAGAAAATTATACTGCTTCTAATCCATTTAGAGTAGGATACTTAGCAGCTGAGGCTATGTTAACTCGTTTTTATATTTATAAAAATAGTAAAGAGGACTTACAGAGTATCATAGATTATAGTACTGATGTAATTTCAAATAAACCATCCTTAACTTATTTGACTTCATTTAGTACAAAATTCCATTCTAAAGGGGTTTATGATATTGATATTAGCAACGAACCTATATGGGTTTATGGTACCTCGTCAATAAGGTCTGCAAATTATTGGCCACTCTATCCAATAGCAAACAGTAAAACACCATATTCCGTGTCCTCCATGTTAACGTCTTTATATGATACCGATGATTTAAGATCTGAGGCTTATTTCACAAAAGCTACAAATAGTGGTTCTAAGTATAATTCTGTGAGTAACAAAATAGGTATAAGTAACAATCAATATGGTGATAGAGGTATTAGAAATGCAGAAGTTTATCTTAATAGAGCAGAGGCATACTGTAGGTTGTTTATTGAAACAGGAATGGGTGATTATAGAGTAAAAGCATTGCAAGACTTAAATACGCTGCGTGAAACACGTTATGATGCCGGTACTTATAATGCTGTGGATATTACAGATGGACAAACACTTCTAGTTTTTTGTTTGGAAGAAAGAAGACGAGAATTGTGTTTAGAAGAGGGGTTAAGATGGGGAGATATAAAACGTTTAAATCTAGGTGTTGACCATACTTTTATTGATGCAGATGGTAATTCAATAGAGTACTCTCTTGCACCAGGTGATTTACTTTATGCTTTGCCAATTCCTTATAACGTCATGGAAAGAAATCCTGAATTATCACAAAACCCAAGATAAGTTCAGTACTGGGAGATTGGTAAAATCATATTATTAATAATTAAAAACTAATAAAATGAAAATTACATATTTATATATTTTTTTAAGTCTTTATACTTTATCCTCTTGTTCTGATACAGAGGATAGTGCGATTGAGCCTTCAGGAATTGAAACTGGTTATATAGTGCCACAGGGCAACAATGATTTTGACAGCGATATTGTAAAATTTTACGAAGATTACGGTTCTTATTTGCTGTATCAATTTACTGATAAGGATGCGTATTGGACTCCTTCTAAATGGACAAACGGTGAACCTTCTTCAGATGAAAGTAACGGGAAGTTAGGATTTATATATATGGCACCTGATGAAAATTATATTAAGCCACAATTGGATTTACTGAACAGAACCTGGTTTAATCACTATTCCTCTGAGTTTTTGGATGAATTTTTACCAGTGAAAATATTATTATGCTCACAAGTTCAATACTGTGATTATGATTTTTCCTCTTGGCCTGCACAAATAAAAGGAGCAGACGTTGCAGCTTATTATAACTACGATAATATTTGTGTTTCGTATGCTAAAGAAGAAGTTCTAAACTTAACAACAGAGCAAGAAGCAGCATTTGAGAAAGACATTAATCATGTTTTTGTAGATTGCATGTATGGACAAGGCAAATTAAATCCTACAACTATATTTGGTGAATCGGCTAATTATTCTCTTGCATCTTCCAAATATAAGAATACCGATTTATGGGCCATAGGCATTTTACAACCTTATTATTCGGCATCTCCCGAAAAAGATTGGAAACAATTTGTAACTATGATGATTTGTTATTCAGAAGCATATTTAAATGCAGAGGTGACTACGGTTAATGAATGGGATACCAAAGAAACTTCATGGGAGGGGATATTTTCACCTTTAAAAGATTCAAGTGGACTATTGAAAAAACGTTATGATATGGTTCGTCAATTCTATATCGATAATTATAATATTGATTTGCAACAAATCGGTAATACTATATACGAATAGGGAAAAGAAATAATAATTGAATTTTAAACTTTAATTATCTAGATGTTTAAATATATCAGGAGTTTTATAGCTCCTGTATTAGTTAAAACTGTGCTAGCGCATTTCGTCTTAACTTTCTAAAATACTTACCTTCGAATGAGATAGTCAACGACTATCTCATTCTTTATCAGGTATCCACAAAAGGGATGCTGTAAATTTAATAATTGAGAAAAGATCAAGGGAAAGCTTTAAGTCGTTAGCCCTGAACCTTGGGTTGAAAGTCCAATAGTGATTAAAAGGTTCTATACCAAATTATAATTAATAAATAAATATGAAAGTTGTACTATTTCTTAGTAGTTTGTTTTTAAGCTTACAATTGTTTGCAAAAGATTTTAGTGTAGGTAGTAGGGATACAATTCCTTCCATCTCTCAATATTTAGAGGGTGATGTAATAAAAACAAGCTCTGGTTTTATGAATGTTTATGAAAGAAATAATCATTTTTTACTTGAGATTCCAGAAACCACTCTAGGTAGGGATATACTTGTAACCATAACTATTCTAAAAGCTGTACAAAAGAATGACCGAAAGTTCAATAAAAGGTTTGGGTATGGCGATGATTCCATGCCCGAAAATATGGTTCGTTTCGAGAAGAAAGATGATGTAATAAGTTTACTAAGTCCTCGTGTTTATCATATAGAAGACGATAGTTTTATGTATGCTCCGTTTTATAAAAGTTTGATTAATCCAACTATCAAGAATTTTCCAATAGTTGCTATGTCGGACAATAAATACTTGATAGATATAACAGATTATTATTTAGGAGATAGTGAGTTGTTTGCTTTACAAGGTTCAAAAAGCGAGCTGGACTTAGGAAATTATATCAAAGAAAGTTCATATCCTACAGAAATAGTTAGCTTTCCCACTAATATTAGTTTTCGTTCAGTAAGAACCTATACAGATTCTAAACCAAATGAAAGTACCTATTCAAATAGTATTTGGGAAGTGGGAGCTTTATGGATCTTGCTTCCAGAAAAGCCATTAAAAATAAGACCTTTTGATGAAAGAGTTGGTTATTTTTCTAATCACATTACTGGACAATTAGGAAATGAAAATGAAGTGTTTCAAATAGCAAAACATTGGCGTCTCGAGCCGAAACCTGAAGATGTTGAACGCTATTTGAAAGGAGAGCTTGTTGTACCTCAAAAACCAATTATTTTTTATATAGATAAAGATATGCCTGCCCATTTGGTTCCCTATGTGATTGAGGGAGTTGCACGTTGGCAAAAGGCTTTTGAAAAAGCGGGTTTTAAAAATGCTATATATGCATTGCCAGAACCTACAAAAGAAGAAAATCCAGATTATTCATCAGATGATGCACGATATTCAGTTATTTCATACAAAGCTTCGCCAATTGCAAATGCCTATGGTTCTGAAGTTATAGACCCACGTTCAGGGGAAATTATTAGCTCCCAGGTTGCTATTTTTCATGCTGTGACTGATTTGATTCAAATGAGTTATTTTGTGATGTCTAGCCCTTCTGATCCTATGGCTAGGGAATATCCTTTAAATCAAGATGTAATGGGTAAGTTGTTTAGTACCGTAATTACTCATGAAGTAGGACATACCTTAGGCTTGCGCCACAACTTCATGGGAAGTTCATTTTACCCGGTAGATAGTTTAAGGAGTAATGATTTTATAGAAAAAAATGGTCTTGGTACTTCTGTTATGGATTATCAACGATTTAATTTTATAGCGCAGCCAGAAGATCATGTAAAACAAAAAAATTTAATACCAAAACTGGGAACCTATGATATGTTTGCAATTGAATGGGGCTATAGGTATTATCCTGATACTGTAAAAAATTCAATCCTTACAGAAAAGCTAAACAACTTTGTTAAAGAGGAAATAGGCAAAGGAGGTATTGGTTTTTTAGATGAAAAATCATCTGACCCCAGAGTTCAATCTGAAGATAGCGGAAACGATATTGTTTATGCCAGCAGGCTTGGAATGAAAAACGTTAAGTATATAATGGATCATATAGAGCAATGGACAGAAAACCAGGATGATTATATATTGCTAAAACGGAGGTATTTATATTTAGCAAGACAATATCACAGGTATGTAAAGCATGTGCTGAAATTTATAGGAGCTTATTATATAGACAATACGTTTAGTGAGAATCAAAACTATGTAAAAGAGTATAAACCGGTTTCTTATGAATACCAAATTCGCGCACTACAGTTTTTAAAAGAGTATGTTTTAGAGGAACCTCAGTGGTTGACCCAAGCTCCATTTTTAAATAAAATTGATTTAGGAGAAGATAAATATAGCTATTTTGACAATTATGTCTATCAGTTAGTAATTAAAGGATTAGCATTTAATAATTCTGAAATCAAGAATGATAATCCTTTAACTAGTGGAGAACTTCTAGATTTCATGTTTGAGAAATTGTTTCTAAGTAAAGAGAAAAACAAGCAACTTTCAGAATTCGAAAAAAGATTGCAGAGTAGTTATTTATCTCAATTGAGTGTAAATATCAAGAATAAAAATAACGTATCCTATAATAATACGCTTACTATACAATCTCAAATCTATAAGATTAAAGCTTTTGCCGAAAAGAAAATTTTAAATACTGATTCTTTGACTAAAGCTCATTATTTAGGACTGCTCAATTCTATAAAAATTTGGGAGCAAGGCAATCAAAAATTTTAAACACATTTAACGAAAAAACAAACCAATGCATAAAAAAATAGTTTTATTACAGATACTTCTAATTCTTTTCAATGGAGTTTTGGTACAGGCTCAGGATGCTAATAAACCAAAATCTTTTGATGATTTTTACAAACCTAAAGAAATGAAAGTTGAAAAGGGATATTTCAATATATACTCTATCAACAATCATTATTTTATAGAAATTCCCGAGCAGATATTAGAAGAAGATTTGTTTATCTCTGCACAAACAACAAACGGAAATTCAGCCTATGTTTCTTCAGAAAGTGGTATTTATCATTTTCAAAAAGGGAGAAATAATCAGCTTGATTTGTATCAAAATAGATCCAGAACTTTTTCTAAAGATAGTTTAGATTATGATATGATCCAGTCCATTGAAAAATCAGGGCTTGTTCCAGCATATAAAAGCTATCCAATAATAGCTACAGGCAAAAAAGAAAAGTCGTTTATTATTGAATTAACCCAAGATTTAACCGCAACACGAGGCATTTTTAGTCTCAGTAAGCCCGGACCTATTAATGCTCCAGATCCGCTACGTTCTGGTTTGGAATCATGTAGAGCTACAGATGATGGCGTTGTTTTTAAAGGGTATGCTACAGAAAGTTCATTCAGACCCTCTATTGGAGGAAAAGATGCTAATTACATTTCTGCATATGAGTTTGAAATGGTTATTCAAAAGGTTCCTGGTCATATTCATGAACCAAAGGAAAATAATTTAGCGTATGGCTTTAATACTGTAGATTATATGGAGTATGATACTAAAAATTACAAATCAACCATTGAAAAATATATTAAAAGGTGGAATTTAACTCCAAAAGCTAAAGAGGTTCGTCTGTATAAAAAAGGAATAACCGTAGCTCCTGAAATTCCTATTAAAGTATGGATAAGCCCACTCACCCCAGCTCCTTTTGTTGAGAGTGTAAAACAAGCTTTAGCACAATGGGAGACTGTACTTGAAGAAGCTGGCTGGAAAAATGTTTTTAAAATTGTGGATGATGAAACTCAGGCCTATAAAAAAATTAATTTCTATTGGGGAAATGGAACCTCAGAGCGTGAAATGGAATATAGCGTTGTAGAAAATCAAGTTACAGGAGAAATAATAGCCGCTCGGATTAATTTTATGGATAAACCTGCCAAAAGAAGCTTGATCAAATATTTGCTTCTTTGTGGAGAGAATGATCCAGAAATAATAAAGAACCCTAATAGTTTGGAAAGAAGAAAAGATATATTGACACAGCAATTAGCAAGTGCAATAGGACAAATATTGGGCGTAAAGGAAAATTACCCTGCAGTAACAGCCTTTTCTATCGAGCAATTGCAAGACAATGAATGGTTAAAAAAATGGGGGCCATCAGCAACAGTTGTGGGTGCAAGTATGCCTAACTATGTTGCTTTAGAAGAGAATAATATTTTACCAAAATATTTATTGCCTAAAGTGTCTATATATGATCGTGATGCCATAGCTTATTTATATGGCAACCGTGTAGGCTCACCTTCATTGAGAGCTACTTTTTATGCAAAGAAGAATATTCTAGACCCAACCACTCAAACTTCGTTTATATCTAATGATTTAATAAGAGCAAGTGAAATTGGAATTCAAAAATTGAAAAAGACTTATCCAAAAATACCTGGTATACTTAACGATTTTAACCATGATGCCGATTTAAATGAAGATTTCACGGAATTCATTTCAGAAAGCTTTTTCTTGTATCAATATTTTGTAAATCAGGAATCTATGTTGATTGGTGGTGTGATGCAACGTGATGTAGTCAAAGGTGAAAATGAAGTCATGGTTGATTTTGTGAGTAAAGAAAAGCAATTAGAAGCATTAAAAAGTCTTGAAGAACATGTCTTTTCTGCAAAATTGGATTGGCTTGCAAATCCAGAATTGTTGAAGCATAATCCTATTGATATGGATAAGTTTCACATTGATATGTCTAAAAATATTTTATTACGCCTGTTTAAAAGAGAAGTGTTATCCGCTTTAATTTACGCAGAGCAAAAGAATGGTAAACAAGCATTTACATGTGATGATTTGTTTGCTTTTACCAATAGGGTAGTCTTTCTAAATTTTGATGTTTCAAATGAGCCAACAGACATACAATTGAGCACTCAAATTAACATGGCTAATATTCTTATTGAATTAGCCAATGCCAATAACATCAATCATAAAGTAAACGATTTAAATGCGGTAATACAGCTCTATTTATTGCAAGTACGCGATTCAGTAGAAAAACTGATGAATAATGATATGGTTAGCGATAAAGTTAAAAGTAATTGTAAATTTATTTTATTGCGCTTCAATAAAGAATATTTCAATAAAACTTTATAATACCCCTTTTATGTTAAAAAAAGTAAATACGCTTTTATTATGTTGCCTGTTGTTTAGTTGTGTAGCATTTTCACAAAATAGGAAAATTGAATTTGAGCATTTATCTTTTAAAGAATTAAAAGCAAAAGCTCAAGCAACTAAAAAAAATATCTTTATTGATTGTTATACTACATGGTGCGGGCCATGTAAGTTTATGAGTAAAAATATTTTTACTAAGGATGAAGTTGCAGATTTTATTAACAAGTCTTTTGTCTCTGCTGAAATAGATATGGAGACAGAAGAGGGGATTGTGTTAGGCTCTAAGTATCAAGTGGGTGCTTACCCAACGTATTTGTTTCTTGATAGTTCGGGTAATGTGATTTATAAATTTGTAGGAGCCAAGGCAAAGGCCTCTGAATTTATCGAAGAAGCTAAAAAAGGGCTTAATTCAGATAATGTTTATTATTCCATGAATGTAAAGTATGAGAGCGGAAATAGATCTGCCGCTTTTATGGAAGAATACATTACACTTAAATTTACACGTAAGGAAAATTCTCAAGCAGTTGAAATCGCAAATGAGTATTTAAATTCTTTAACTCCAGAGCAAAAAACATTACCTGAAAATTGGTTTTTATTTGGTGAACATAAAAATAGTGTTTATCTCTCTCTGTATGATAGCCCTAATAGTAATTACCTTATAGATCATTGGTCAGAATTTGTAAAGCATATTCCAGACTCCACTGTTTATAAAAGAATAGCCCAAAATTATCAGGGAATTGCTTCTGCTGTTTTTAGAAAGAAGTTTTTTAAAAATGATAGTGTTGATATCCAGGTTTTTGATGGCTTTCAAAAAAAGATAAACACAATACCTAACTTACCTTCAAAAAGTCAATTACTGGTATTGATGGATGTTTGTAAAGCTTTTTGCAAACAAGATAAACCATTAGTCATTCAACTTTTGTCAGACAATATAAGCGATTTTTCTAAGGAGAGCCAGAATCTTTTGTTTGATTTGTTTGCAACGAATTTCAATTCTAGAGAATTACGTACTTCAGCAGTTTATGAATTGATGCGAAAAGTAGTTCTAAGTAATAAGAATAAAAATCTGGTAAACTATTTCCGTTACTTTTTAGATGGGAATGACCCACATTATGAGAAGTTTGACGCCAAAAATCTTGTTAATAGGTTTGATCAGCCTGAAATAGTTCCTTGTTTCCATCCTGATCTGCCCATGTTTTATTTTAATTATAAAAAAGCAAATCAGAAGGCGAGCTATTATGCATTTGATAGTGAAACTGGTACGCATCCCTTGTACATTAAGCAGGAGCTAGATTCTGTTATGCTGTCTATGAAATTAGATACAACCAGAGTTACTTTTACTCCCACTTTTACAAGTGAAGGTATTGGAGTTAATTTTAGTAATAACCGAGATAAATATACATACATACCTGAAAGTAAAGAGATTATTAAAGATGAGCAGACTAATAAGTCTGTCGAATTTGGGATATCACCAGATAAAAAATATCGGGTTATTTATATAGACCATAATATCTATCTTAAAGACTTAGAAGATTCTACCCAGGTACAATTAACATTTGATAGAGATAAAAATAATTTGTACTTTTTACCTGGTATTAAATGGTTAGGTGATGGTAGTCAGTTTATAGTATCTCGTAAAAATGATAAGGATGTTCGTCATTTAACAGTTATCAATTCAACAACCAAAGTGCCTCTTGTAAGAAACTATAAAGAGGCAATTCCTGGAGACACCATTCTAACAAAACAAGAATTGTTTTTAGGGGATGTTAAAAACAAGTCATTAAGAAAAATCGAGGTTGAAAAATGGAAAGATCAGGATTTTTTAGAAATCAAAAGTGATAATCCTGATTTGTTTTATTTTACGCGTTTAAAGAGAACTCATGATGAATTGGAGTTATGTTCCCTGGATAATAAGGGTGAGGTTAAAGTTATAATTGCTGAGAAATTCACTCCGAATATTAATGATGTTTTATTTAATTGTAAAATTTTAAACAAGGGGAAAGACATCCTTTTTTGGTCAGATAGAACAGGTTGGGGACATTATTATCATTACAATAAAAAAGGAAAGCTACTAAATGCTTTAACAAAAGGAGAATGGACAGCGGGCAAAATCTTAACTGTTGATTCAGAAAAACAAGAAGTTTATTTTCAAGGATATGGGAAGGATAAAAATGTCAATCCCAATTATTCCTTTTTGTATAAGGTTAAACTGGATGGTTCTAACCTAAAATTGTTGACTCCGGAAAATGCAGATCATCATGCGTATGTTAATACGAAAGGGAATTTTATAATCGACAATTATTCTCGAATAGACAGTAATCCACTCATTGTGGCCCGAGAGTGCAATGGCACATTAATAGATACGGTTATGAAACCTAATATTCAGCCTTTATTGGATTATGGATGGGATTTTCCAGAACAATTCAAAATCAAAGCAGCTGATAATGAAACAGATTTATATGGTATTATGTGGAAACCAGATAATTTTGATCCAAATAAGAAATATCCTGTTATTTCTCAAGTATATCCAGGGCCGTTTACAGAAACTGTTTGGACAAAATTCACCGTATTGGATAAATATCGAAATACAGCTTTAGCTAAAAGAGGTTTTATTGTTGTGTGTTTTGGTCATAGAGGGAGCTCACCTATAAGAAACAAAGCCTATTTTTCTTATGGTTTTGGAAATCTAAGAGATTATCCTTTGGCTGATGATAAGTATGGATTGGAGCAATTAGCCCGTAAATATTCTTTTATAGACCTTTCCAAAGTTGGAATTCTAGGGCATTCAGGAGGGGCTTTTATGGCAGTTACAGCAATGAGTACGTATCCTGATTTTTATAAAGTTGCCGTAGCGTCTTCCGGTAATTATGATAATACGATATATCATAAAAACTGGGGGGAACATTATCAGGGTATAGGAGAAGATTTAAAATTTAATGTCAAAACTCCTATGGAATTGGTGTCAAATTTGAAAGGAAAGCTATTCTTGGTGACGGGAGAGAGCGATCAGAATGTAAATCCATCACATACCTATAAATTGATAAATGCATTGATTAAAGCAGATAAGGATTTTGATTTATTGGTAATTCCAGGTCAAGGGCATCATTTTACCGGAGTTTATGATGATTACTTTGAAAGACGAAAGCGAGATTATTTTACAGATTATCTTTTAGATAGAGCAAAGTAGCCTGTTACTAGTTTGGAATCGAATCTAAAATTGCAATAGGGTGGTAACTAAACTTTGCGCTTTTAGAAAACCACTAAAAAAAGAAAAACCTTTAAACATTAGTGTTTAAAGGTTTTCTGATGTTTTATGTTTCTTTTGAGACATCAATTCAGCGGAGAGATTGAATTCCCCTCTAGAAAGGACTAACTTTGGCAATGAATGAAATTAGATCATTTGAAACTAAATTGAGGACATTTCGGTTTTTCTTAAGTATTTTTGTTTTATTGAGAACGGAAATGATACCGATGTGGCGAAGAAAAATAGATGATTGTTTTGTGTCATATTTGTACCATGAGTTCTTAAAGTGCTGATAATCATTTCTGGTTATTTTTGAAGAAGTAAAGTAATTTTCTTATTGAATATTATAAAATCAGGCTGTCTCTATTGAGATGGCCTTTTTTATTGGTATCCTGTGTTTCCCTGAAGAATTATTGTTCTGAAAACCGGATTTCTTTTGCATATTGCGGATTAAT
>JBNKRV010000276.1:0-15604 GCA_050296935.1 Marinilabiliaceae bacterium
AGCGATCTTCTTCCTGAAAATTATTCAAAATAGCCCGCTATTCTTTAATGTGGAAACTTTATGATAGGACACATTGAACTCGCAAAATGCTCGTTTCATAATTTTCAGTTGAATCTCACTATTTATAGGCGGTCTGAAACATAGTTCTATCGAATACCTGTATAATCATTGATTATATGAGGTAAATCCAAAATTTTATGTCGAACTCAGGTTATTAAGTTGCAATAAGGTTGTTGGAAGATATTGGCAAACCACATATTAATGTTTATTTAAAAAAATCAGGCCCCTCATATGAGGAGCCTGATCATCTGTAAAATATCTTCTAATAGAATAAACCTAACACACCTCTTTACTGCCTGGAAAACCATATACACAGGTTCTTTCTGAGAATAAAAGGGTGTGTTGAGACAAGCAAATATAAGTTTATAAAGCAAAGGCGATTTCCTTTGCATAATCATCAATCAACCTTAATATTCACTTTACCTTTTATATCTCGGGACGAACTCCCAACTAAAAGAGTATAACCTCCTGATTCAACCACCCAATTACTTCCTGACTCATCATAATAAGCCAAGTCCTTAATTGAAACATCCATGGTTACCTTACGGCTTTCTCCAGCCTTTAAAAACACCTTTTTAAAAGCTTTCAACTCTTTTGCTGCGCGTTCAACGCTGGATTTTGGCTTACTTACGTATAGTTGAGCAATCTCTGCTCCATCTACCTTTCCCGTATTTGACAAGGTAAAAGACACCTTAACTTTTCCGTTTTCTTTAACCTCTTTGTTGTCTGCTACAGGTTTGGAATACGTAAAGGAAGTATAGCTTAATCCAAATCCAAATGGATAAAGAGGTTCAATCTTTTTAGTATCAAACCAACGATAACCAACAAAAATACCTTCTTTATAATATTGATTAATACTGTCACCCGGATAAGATAGCTCACCGTAAAAATGTGCCGGATTATCTTTTAACTCTTTTGGGAAAGAAAAAGGTAATTTTCCTGAAGGGTTAACATCACCTGAAATAACATCGGCAAATGCATTACCAGCCTCTGAACCTAAGTACCAGCCCTGCATAATAGCAGGTACTTTATCTCCCCAAGGCATATTCACAGCGTTTCCACTAAGAAGGACAACAGCTGTATTAGGATTTACTTTCAGAATAGCCTCAATCAATTTATCTTGTCCAAAAGGAAGGTGCATTGTTTTTCTGTCGCCACCTTCACAATCCTGAAAATGATTTTTATTCAGACCTCCTACATATAATACTATATCAGCATCTTTTGCGACATCCAAAGCGGCAGTAAAGAGTGAGTCTGTATCAAGTTTAGACGGCTCTTCCCTTCCATACAATGATGGTCCGGAAGCATAACCCATACTGTACACTATATTTTCTTCGCCATACCTGTTGATTAAGCCTTGTAAAGGAGATACTTCATAAGCTACTTTCAATGAAGAAGAACCTCCTCCAATTACCAAACTACGAGAAGCATTTTCTCCAATAACAGCAATTTTCTTTCCTTCAGAAACAGGGAAAAAACCATTATCATTCTTTAAAAGTACAATTCCTTCCTGTGCTATTTTACGTGCAGCGTTGCTATGTTCCGGCGACACAAAACGACCAAATGGCCTGTTTGCACTCATTGTGGTACGGAAAATTAATCTTAATATACGACGGGCTTTATCATTCAACACCTCCATATCATATTTCCCTTCTTTTATTCCATTCAGAAAAGGATCTGCTAAATAATAAGAGGAATATGGGAAATGCCCACTTGTGGTTAACCCATTAGTATAGGTTCCCATTTCAATATCCAATCCGTTATTAACTGCTTCGCTGGTGTTGTGCACCCCTCCCCAATCGCTAATAACAACGCCATCAAACTTCCAGTCCTGTTTAAGGATTTTATTTAGCAACAGATCGTTATGACAACAGTGTTCACCCCTGAATTTATTATAGGCTCCCATAACTGACCAGGCTTTACCTTCCTGAACTGCAGCCTTAAAAGCAGGTAAGTAAATCTCATGCAAAGCTCTGTCGCTTACATTAACATTAATATGTCCGCGCCAAACCTCCTGGTTATTAAGGGCAAAGTGTTTAACACAAGCTGATACTCCATTTTCCTGTACTCCTTGTATATAAGGCACCACCATTCTGGAAGCTAAATAAGGATCTTCGCCCATATATTCGAAGTTACGCCCATTCAGAGGTGTACGGTAAATATTTACTCCCGGCCCTAATAGCATTGTTTTATTGCGATAACGGGCTTCTTCTCCTATAGATTGTCCGTAAAGTAGGGACAATTCAGGATTAAACGTTGCTGCCAAACAGGTTAATGCCGGAAATGCGGTACATGAATCGCTAGTCCATTGGGCTCCACTCCATTCATCCCATAGAACTTCCTCACGTAATCCATGTGGCCCATCAGAGGTCCATACTTCCGGAATTCCTAAACGAGGTACCCCTTTAGAGCTGAACTTGGATTGGGCATAGCATAAATCCACTTTCTCTTTTACTGTCATAAGCGAAAGAGCACTTTCTACACGTTCTTCCAGTGGCTTTGTAACATCGAGGTAAACAGCTCTGTTTTTTTGAGCTGAAAGGCATACTATATTTCCCAATAGTAATAAGAAGAGAATTCTAAGTTTCATCGTTAATTGTATATTTTATTTCGTTTTATAATCTCTATTGCTCACTCCAAACCAAGACTCCGGCAGGTTTCAGAATCTTCTCACCAATAAGGATTCTTGCTGATGCAGGGATATCCATTGTATAATCATCTGAAGAATAATTAACTGCAATCTTAAAACCATCCCGCCAATACACATAAATACCTTCAGGATAATTTTCGGTAGTTACACCGGCACCTTCATATGTATTGCGCAGAATATCCTTTTCAAGTTCGGATTCATCCGTATCAACACCTATATAAGTTACAGTACCTTTGCCAATTTTATTCATTACAACCGCCGCTTTACCTTTGTAAAACTGATTACCATATGTTGCCAACACCTCCGCATTTTTATCAGGGTTGAGCAAATCTCCCCAATTATCCCATTTATAGGTAGCAGAATTCATTACTACTTCTCCCTTTGTTTTATAACTACCTAACATATCTGTTGCTTCCACTTGAGCTCCAATTAAATCAGAAATTGGGGCTGCCCAATCCGCTTCCCAAATATGCCCGTTACGGTTACGGGTGGCTGTACGACAAGTTAAAATCAAATGTCCGCCATTGGCTACGTAACTTCTCCATCTTTTCACCAACGCAGAATCAACTAAATCGTAGGCAGGCGCAATTAAAAACTTATATTTTGAGAAATCGGTATCTTCAGAAATAACATCCGTAGGAGCACCTAAAGATTTTGCCATTTCCAGAAATTTGACAGGGTAATCCCAGGTATTCCATTGGTAAGTAAGCTTCTGACGATCAATAGCCCAGTAATTGTCTAAATTCCAAAGAATAGCTGTTGACTTTTTTGCTAAGTTTTCAGGCATCGACTGGTTTGCTTTGTATGCTTTACGAAGTGTTTTTATATCCTTCATAAATTGCACATACTCTTTACCTCCTTGCGACAAAGTAACGCCATCAGGCTTCATTATTCCTGCGTGGTATTGTTCACAGCTATAATTAATCTGGCGGAAGCGGTATGAACATGCCAATTTACCTCCTGCTGCGAAAGTGTGAAATAACCACATACGAACAGATCCGGGTTGCAATAATGGATTATATCGCCCCCAATTTACAGGTCCCGGTTGAATTTCCATTACTCCGGACACTCCACCTGTTGCTTTATAATATTCTGCAGCAAATAGAATTAACCTGCCATTTCCTAAACGATATCCTAGCTCACCTATATTGTCACTACCTCCATTAGGATAAGCTGTATAGGCAGCAAAATCAAGATATTCAGTCCGCCTTGGATCCGATCCTGTTGAGACTGCTGTATAATTTGTTGTAATATATTGGTCATCTGAAATATGTCCTCGTAAAATTTTCGCTTGAAAATCAAGAAAATCAGCCTGACTATCGGCAAAATACCTTTTAAGGTCTAATAACGCATGAGGGTTATTTCCCCACCAGTCAATGAGGGTTGTATTGGGAATAATAACCTCCTCAAAACTATTAAACTTCTGGCTCCAGAATGCAGTACCCCATGCCTGATTTAACCCATCAATTGTTTTGTATTTATCTCTAAGCCATAAGCGAAAAGCTGCTTGAGACGATGGGCTATAATCAGCAATTGCCGGAGGCTCATTATCTAACTGCCACCCGGTTACATTTTTATTATTGCCATAGCGTTCGCCTAGTTTAGTTACTATCGTTTCAACTAATTGGCGATATTTTGCATTGTTTATTGAGTTTAACCCACGAGTTCCATTCTCTGCCCTGATATAATTTCCTTTCTCAATAAATGTTTCAGGGTAATTAAGCCGCATCCAAGCTGGTGAAGTTGCTGAAGGCGTACACATTATTACCTTCAAATTATTTTTTACGCAAATATCCACCACTTTATCCAGCCAGGAAAAATCGTAATTACCTTCTACAGGCTCCATTTTAAACCAGGCAAATTCAGCCAAATGGATAAATTCGTAACCCATATCAGCTATTCTTTTAATATCTCTCTCCCACTGAGCTTCATCCCAATGCTCAGGATAATAATACATCCCTGTAGTTACAAGCTCTTTTTCAGGAAAAAACTTATTAGCATCTTTAACTTGTGCTTTTATCCCTGAAAAAGAAATTAACAATATCAGCAAGGTTGATTTAAGTAATAACTTATTCATAATCGTTGTTTTAGTTCTTTTCTTTTCCCTATATATTCATCAGGGAAATGCATTGTTATCATTTACTCCCGAAGTAAATTGCCCTTCGGTTTAATCACTAAATTGAAATACTTTTCAAGAAGCTGAACCTCCTCTAAAATTATGTATCAAAAATATTTCATCCCATATCATATGAGGCTATCCTTATGATTCAAATTACGTATCATTATCGTGCATTTGATATTCCACTGAAACCCGCACATATGTGAAGAGCTTACAAAAATGACATGTTATTAACCAATATGCCTATAATAAACTCAAAAAGAGAGTGTCAAAAATCTGACACTCTCTTTCATTTTAATTACTTCTATCTTTCCAAAAAAGAAGGAG
Source organism: Marinilabiliaceae bacterium (assembly GCA_050296935.1). GTDB lineage: Bacteria > Bacteroidota > Bacteroidia > Bacteroidales > Marinilabiliaceae > Saccharicrinis. The sequence goes on from JBNKRV010000276.1 coordinate 5,157, forward strand.
CACCTATTTTTCAGGACGAATGATTATTGCAAAACCACCCCCATTGGCCAAATTCACATTCAGCTTATCTGAACTTTCAACCCTGACGTTTTCGTGCTTATAATCTGTTGCATCTTTTCCTGCGTTAATGCCATCTTTAAATATTTCGGCTGAGTAAGTTCCCTTACCCAGAAAAGAAAGATCAATTGTCATTTCACGAGACGACCAGTTCGTTAAACCACCAACATACCAGATATCCCCTTTACGTCTGGCAATAGCAACATATTCACCAACCTTACCATCAATAGCTACTGTTTCATCAAAAGTGGTAGGAATCTGAGAAATAAAAGTAGTACTCTCCTGCTCTTTCATATAGGCAGTAGGACTATCAGCCATCATCTGCAAAGGTGCTTCAAAGACAACATACATACCTAATTGATGGCATCTGGTTCCCTGACTCATTGGCATAGAATTACTTGGTCTGAAATCGGATTTGATAGCATTTCGCATTGCTCCGGGTGTATAATCCATTGGTCCGGCCAGCATTCTGATAAAAGGTATACTCGTAGCATACAAAGGCATATCATCATCAGGTGTCCACTTGGCATTCTCTAACCCTTTAACACCTTCGAAATTTACAATGTTAGGATATACCCGCTGAATGCCTGTCGGCTTATACATACCATGAAAATCGATAAAAAGGTGATATCCTGCTGCTTTTTCGGCAATATTATATAATGATTTTACCATTTTCTGATCATCACGATCTATAAAATCAATTTTAAATCCTTTCACTCCCATTTTTGAATATACAGTAAAAGCATCATCTAAAACCTGATTAATGGCATACCATGAGGCCCAAAGAATGATACCTACATTTTTCTGTTCTGCGTAACGAACCAATTCTTCAACATCCATATCCGGTGCGATTGCCAACATGTCAGTCTCCAGACTCCAACCTTCATCCAAAACCACATACTCAATATTATTTTCAGAAGCAAAATCGATATAATACTTATAGGTTTGCGTATTTATTCCGGCTTTAAAATCAACTCCCGATATATTCCAGTCATTCCACCAATCCCAGGCTACTTTACCTGGTTTTATCCAACTTAAGTCAGAAATTCTCGAAGGGGAAGAAAGTTTCTGAACCATATCACTATTCAGCAGTTCCTTATCATTCTCACTTATTATTACAGCCCTCCATGGAAATTTACGGGTTCCGTCTGTTTTTGCAATATAGTCCTCCCTTTTCGAAACCATATAGTTCATATGCATATAACCACCCAAACGTTCTTCCTTTGGATAATGGCCAAAGACTCCCTGCAAACCAAACTGTGCTTGATTATTCTGAGAAAGAAACATACCCGGATAATCCTCAAGATCGGCCTCTATGATAGCTGCCTTTTTTCCATTCCCTAAATCAACAAGCAGGGGTGAAATAGCCAGCGTATCTTTTACAAATTGAGAAAGAGGAATCCTGGCATAAGTGCATTCAAAAGCAGATGCATACATATCATTTTCCCGCAAATCGCGCACATAGGGAACAAAAGCATTGTAATCTTTGCTAAAATTAAAACTTGCTTTCTCTGATTCAACTACGATTTGCCCTTTCTTTTTTGTAAAAAAGCGGTAAGCCACTCCATCGTTGTAGGCTCTCAGAATCAAGCCAAAACCGCCCTTAAACGACACTATTGCCTGATTGTATTCATCAACCACCTTTTTCTTTTTATACAAAGGAGTATCAAAAGAGGTGTTCACTTTTGATTTTTCTACATTAGTAACTTTTACATTTTCACCTAAAACTTCTCCTCCACTTAGGGATAACGAAATAGTGGAAGGTGCAATAACTTCAGTATCTTCATGTGTTACGGACCATGAGATTTTCTTCCCACTTTCCAAAGCCAGATCAATCTTCCCATTGGGAGACTTTACATGTATTACCTGGGCAATACCAACACTAGTTGATAAATACACAAGAACAACTACGAACAAAAATATTCTACTCATTTTACACTATTTATTAATATTACTATTTGATAGTTTTAATTGCTCAACTCAATTTCAAAACATGCTAACTGGCCAGATTTAATATCAACTAATGCAGTTTTTTCACTTTTGTTGTAGCTGATAATTTTCCCCTTGTTGCCATCTACCCTTATATTAATAGCATTGCCGGGTAACTTAAGTGTTATTCGTTGCTTTACTGGCGACGCCAATTCCAACGATATTTTTTCTTTGCTCCAGGCCAATTTTTTAACTTCAACCTGGTTCCTGGCCAATACTCCGGCAATCGATCCTTGTTCCCATACAGGTGGTTTTGCAGGAAGCAAAGCGATATATCCCGGTTCCGAATAGATTAGCGCGCGAATAATGACAGACTGAAATCCTCCACTTAAGTCCATATTGAATAAACCGTTGGGATCGTGAAAAGTGGCCAATGAATTGGACCAATACTGTGCCGACAGCCAGGATATTATATCTTGTGCCAACTCTGCATCTCCAAGGTTCTCCGCAACCCAGGCCATTTGTACCAGCCCGAAAACCATAATTCCACCCCTGTCGTTCCTGCGCACTTTCATGCGTTCTTCCACAGCTCTGCGCACACCATTCCATAAAACAGTATCGGCTTTTAAATCAGGGTCTATGATATCGTACATTCCGTACAAATGAGAAACGTGTCGATGATGATGATTTTCTTCATACCCAGGCCATAACCATTCCCGAAGGCAACCTGTCGAATCTACTTCATATTCAGGCATTTTAGCCATCATATCCTGCCACTCCTGCAGTTGCCCTTTGCTTTCGTTGAGTGATTTTCCTGCACTGACCAGATTCCGCAACAACTCTTTTGCTAGCATCACATCCATGGTGGCGTTAATAACGGCTTGCGAACGATGATTGGCAGGATTGTTCTCAGGCGAATAAGAGGGGTTAAATACATACTTACCATCAGCTCCAACGGACAGGAAATCTTCGTAAAAAAGTGCGGCCTCCTTCATAAAAGGATATGCCCTTTTCTTTAAAAAATCCACATCGTTGGTGTACAACCAATAGTCGTAATAGAAGTGTGCAGCCCAAGCTGCCCCACCGGTCCAGAAATTCAAACACCATACAGGGCCGTAATTTTGATTGAGCCCGTGTGATGAACTGTGCGATGGCACCATAATACCGCGACACCCGAAAAGGTTTTTGGCATTCGTCCGATAGTCATCTAATCTCGCATCATGATAATCGAAATAGGAATTCATCAATTCGGGCATATTGGCACACAAATAGGAAGAAACAGCTACCGGCAGGTTGCCATCGTGCGTATAGTCCGACTGCCATGCGGGTGTCCACGAACTTCCCCATATTCCCTGAAGGTTAGGTGGATTTTTACCCGTAGCGCTTAAAATGTTGTAACGTGCTGCGTAAAATTGCTTCTCAACAAATGCAGGCGAGAACTTATCTTTAGCATTCAACATCATTATTTCAGCATCCAATTTTGCATCTTTCGAGTTTCCTCCAAGGTTGATCTGTACCCGGTTAAATAATTCAGAATGGACTTTCACATGAGCTTCCAGTAACTGATCATAACCACGCTCCTTTTTTTGGAGTCTGGCCATCACCTCATCCTCTTTCAAAGAATGTCCTGTTTTATAGGTTTCTATTTTCACGATCAACATTACCTCAGTAGTATTGTTAACCGTAACCGCATTACCTTCTGTTTTGGTTACTCCATTTTGAGGAATAACCTTGCCCACTCCTTCAAAACCTGCGATATTACCTTCCCATTGATAGTTAAACTCACTTTTATAATACAAATTGCTGCCATTGGCATAATACTCAGTCTTTTTTATGTATTTATTGATGTACTCCCATTGATTCCAGGGTACATCCCTACGGCTGAATGAAAAACTTATATTAATTGGTGCTTTTGATTTTACGCGAATCACCATCACACTGTCGGCCCTTGAGATAAACTGCGAGCGCTCAATAACATTACTGCCTTGATTCCACCGAACATATGCCACTCCTTTTTCAAAATCGACGCCCCGCTCATAATCAGATACATTATCTACAGGAGTCGTTTTGATTTTAACATCAAAGGCGGGTATATACGGATCCGTCGCTATTTTTCCGTAAAAACCTGCCTGGTTACATAATTCAAGCGGAATTTTCTCGGCTTCGCTACCATTTCCTTTTAAAAGTGCCCCCCTTACTTCATCCAAAACCTTTTCTTGCTCAATCGGCTTCTGCGGAATGTTTAAAGGCAGGTACAAATCGGCATGGTTTAAAATAATTGTTTCATTAAAAGGTTGACCATATACCATTGCCCCCATTGTACCATTCCCTAGCAACAGGGCATCGTCAGCTGCTAGTGCGGGCAACCAGCTTGTAAATCCTTTTGTTTCGTTGTTGCGATTGCTTTGCTGCCCCATGGCTGTTGTTAAACAGCAACAAGAAAGTAATATCAAGACAAATTTTCTCATCTTAATCTTTTGATTATTTATTGTTTATTGAAAAATGTCACTTGAGTTTCCGTGCAAGTACTATTTACAAAAGCCATTTATTAAGAGCCATTTTTTGCAGGCTTCGGGCCAGGTCGATTTGGTATCGTTCGCACGCCCTAAACCATATCCGTGTCCCCCTGACTGGTAAATATGAAGTTCACAGGAAACATTACACTTTTTTAAAGCCAAGGCATAATTGATGCTGTTCTGAACCGGCACTGCCCCATCATCCATTGAATGCACCATAAATGCAGGAGGCGTATTAGCATTCACCTGCAACTCGTTAGAGAAATGATCCACTTGCTCAGAAGAAGGGTTCTTTCCAATCAGATTTACCCTGGATTCCATATGGGTAACACCTTCTTGCATAGATATTACCGGATAGATGAGTAATGAAAAATCGGGACGTGCACTGGTTGTGTCGTCAGATTCATATACCTTTTCGTTATAATGGGTTGAAAGCGTAGAGGCCGCATGTCCCCCCGCAGAAAATCCCATGATTCCAATTTTTTCAGGATTGATTCCCCACTCTTTTGCATGGCTGCGGACAATACGCATTGCCCTTTGCCCATCCTGCAGGGGGGCTATTGATTTGTTTTCCATAATAGCATCGTCGGGCAAACGATATATCAGTACGAAAGCTGTTATACCCAAATCATTGAACCATTTCGCCATCTGAAAGCCTTCATGTTGAATGGCAAGCCCTACATAGCTACCTCCCGGGCAAATAACAACTGCCGTACCGGTTGCCTTTTCCGCAGGTGCAGGATACATATAGAGGCGGGGCTCTGTTATGGATTCCTTAGTGAGCCAATCTACTTTTGTATCAATATTCTGTTTGAACTTGTCATTTTGAATAGCTCCGGGAACTTCACCATTCCATATGTCAATAACCTTACTTTGCGCCGACAAGGACCCGATTGAGGCAATCAGGCAAATCAGGGGCACAACTATTTTTTTTAAATCTAACATGCTTATTTTCTTTTATAGTAATTATTCATAATATACCAGGCTTTCTTCTTCTCTCCATTTTCTGAAATCAAGCCTTTCCGGTTGTAGCCTTTTTGGTACATCTGGTTCATCCTTCCTAACGACCTGTAGTCGAACAGAAGCCAAGGGCACACTCCACATAAGTTTGGAATGTTAGCAAACATTTCTATCTGATTTTTGTAGATGTTCTCCTGATAGGTTTCTGTCCAGTTAGCAGCTTCATCAACCGCGCCACCATGGTTTCCATATAATGCTTCCCCACCAAACTCTGAGATGAACACCGGCTTGTCGGGAAACTCAATATTCCATTTTGTATCGGTTGGCTTACCTTGCCAAGGAATATACCACCCAATGTATTCATTAAGTGCAATCAGATCGGAGTATTCGTAAAGAGGATCCCACACTTTAAAAGTATTGTTGCTATATCCCTGAGTGTTTACAACGTGCACAATTAAACGAGTAGAATCTAATGCTTTGCACTTCTGTGTTAATTCAATAAGTGCTTCATTGCGATTCGGTGTTCCTGGATAGGTTTCGTTTGAAAGGCTCCAGATGGCAACTCCACAGCGGTTTTTATCCCTGCGGATCATTTCATTAAGCATGGTTTCCATTTTTTGAGGAACCAAGCTATCCGAAAATTGAATATGTTGATAAATCGGCAATTCATCCCATACCATAATTCCCATACGTTCTGCCTGTTTAAGCATATTCTCGCTATGAGGGTAATGGGCTAACCTTACAAGGTTACACCCTAACTCTTTTGCGGCATTCAACAAAATATTTGCATCTTCTTTTGAAAAAGCTCTTGCCGCTTTAAAGGGATTTTCCTCGTGTATATTAACCGACTTAATAAAAAATGGTTCTTTATTCAACAACACTTCAGTCCCCTGCACTTCGAAACACCTGAAGCCGATTTCGTCAGCAACAACATCCGTTTCACTTTCAACCAATACCTTATAAAGTTTAGGGTTTTCAGGCGACCAAAGTTCGAAATCCGAAGAAAACTCAATCTCTGCAAAACCCTTGTCGTTGGTTCTGGTTTTGTAAACGATGTTTAGTTCCGGTATTTTTATCTTAATTTTTTGTTGGGCATGCTCGCCATTTAATTGAATCCAGCCAAGAACCGTATTCAAGCTTCCCTTTTTAAGCTGAATAAAATAATCCTCAATATAGGTATTACCTGTTTCAATCAGGTTGACTTCCCGCGTGATACCTCCGTAGTTAAACCAATCGTACCCATAACCCGGCAAGCCGTTGCCTCTACGGTTATTATTAGCCTTAACAACAATAGTATTAACCCCCTCTTTTGCTTTGTCTGATATTTCGAATTGGAAGGGAGTGAAACCACCTTCGTGGCTGCCGATTTTCTCACCGTTTAAATACACATCTGCACTATAATTTACAGCTCCGAAATGCAGAAACAACCTTTTTCCACGTTCCGGAGTGTGTTGAAACTGCTTTTTATACCAGACAGTGCCTTCTATGTAAGTCAGCTCACACATTTGTGAATTGAAATCGCCCGGCACATTTAACTCAGGACCACCATCAAAAGAATATTCAACAAAATCGGTTTTTTTCTGAGGCTTTTTCTCCTCCCACACCTTCCTCCAGTCGCCACCGCCACCGGGGTCAACTATTACAGTCCACTTCCCGTTTAAACCGGAAGTATTTCGCCCGTCAATGTTCACCATGGCAGTTTGGGCATTTACACTGCTCATAAAAAGGATAAAAACCCCAAAAGCTAACATCCTTTTCTTCAGTTGTATTTTTAAATATGCTTTCATTATAAAAATATTGATTTCCTGATTACATGCCTGATATCTCAGGAAAGTAACCGTGTTATACTATACAAATTCAATTTTATCCATTGCACTTACATCAGGCTAAATAAGAGTTAGTTGATTTGTGCGACCAGTCCATGTGAACTCAACGCTGATTTTAACCACATTAACATTTTAATCATCCTGATTCCGGTTTGTTTCTCATTTCGATTGATGAACCGGGTATGGGCAAGCCCAATAATGTATTCTCTTCTTTCGATTTGGAAAACTACCAACACATGACACAGCCATTTTTTTGGCATCTAAAACCAGAGTGGCAATTTAGTTGACATCAACGAGCTATACTTCCCTTGATGTATTCAAACCGGTATGCTTATGTATCTTTGTAGTATATTAACCGGTTAACATCAAGGGTGCCCACTTTTTAACGGGAATAACACCTTCATAGCTTCCTGAAGGTTGATGCTAGCCTGAATAATTCACAAATATTTCTATTCCAACCATCAACTGCCCACCATCTTTGTGCGTCCTAAGATTTTATTTTATCAAAATAGATCGCTATTCCTCAAAAATAAAATCTTGCGGTTGCCAAAACCTGACAGACATTTGATGGTCTCATAACGAAAATTCATGAATTAATCAGGCTAGGAGGGAATTTGCTTTTTTTATATTTGCATCGATCAGGAGTTGTGATACAATAAATAGCCACTGTAGGGTGGGTCAATGATAATATGATTCGGGCATTTAGGATTCTTTGTCATTAAAAAAACGATAAAATGCGACAGGGACGGCCAAGATCAGCAGCCCTCACTGCAATTATTAGTTACGTTATTCCACCCGCTTTAATATCATTTTTAAGGGTAACTGGTATTTTATAGGTTCGGGCTTCTTCTCTCCCTCAATATGGGGGTGTAGCCCTTCATATTCCATGCTCAATTTTATGCTCATGGTATTTTCATCCAAAAGCGTAATGCGCCCCACGGCGGGGTTTGTGTTATTGTTCATATCTGTAAAGTTTTTTAATCCGACAGAATTTGTGTTCCGACTGTAAGCACCGTGAATAGTGCTGTTCTTAAAACGATTGCTTTTTACATCCTTTTTTGCAATGGAATTTTGGTTGATGCTGTTACCTTTTATCACTTTGTGCCAGCCCAGCAAAAAATCACCTTTAATAGAACCCATTTCTTCATCCATTGGCCCAAAGAATTCTCGGTAATAAACTTTCTTTGCTATTTCGAAATGGACAACAATAATACTGTCTCCAGACTCCCATTGCCACGTGCCAACATAAGCCTCCAGCTCGGGATCGTGTATGTATTCTGGAATATTTTGTGCATAAACATTTACCGAAACAAGGATTAGTAATAAGCCTAATAATTTTTTTAACGCTTTCATAATTAGGGACATTGAAATTACGGAACAATCACACGATTCATATATTCACAAAAAAATGATAGAGACTGAGGCATTACAGCCTCTATCATTTTGTGATGTAACTTATTCTACACGCTTTAATATCATTTTTAAGGGTAGTTGGTATTTTTTTGGTACAGGCTTTTTTTCTCCTTCAATATTGACGTACAATCCTTGTGTATACATTCTCAATTGAATACTCATGGTATTTTCGTCCAAAAGCTTTATATCCCCCCCCTTAGGGTTTGTGTTATTGTTTGTATCTGTAAAATTTTTCAGTCGGACTAAATTTAAGGGCCGGTTATAATAACCGATAATGGTGCTATTTCTAAATTTATTGCTTTTCATATTCTTTTTTGCAATGGAATTTTGCGATACGTTGTTCCCTTTTATCACTTTGTGCCAGCCCAGCAAAAAATCCCCCTTAGCAGAATCGATTGTTTCATCCATAGGCCCAAAGATTTCTCTATAATAAACTTTCTTTGCTATTTCGAAATGGACAACAATAATGCTGTCTCCCGACTCCCATTGCCACGTGCCAACATAAGCCTCCAGCTCGGGATCGTGTAAGTATTCTGGAATATTTTGTGCATAAACATTTACTGCAACAAGAATTAGGAATAAGCCTGATATTCTTTTTAACGCTTTCATAAATCTGTTTTTTTTGTTAATTAATTACAATGAATATATTTAGGAACACCGCGACCGTCTATATAAAACTCTGACCAGGCAGAGTAACCATTGCCTGATGTTACCTTGTATAAACGCATGCCTGCACCCGAAAAAAACTTATTAAACCCAATTTCTAGTCCAAATAAACGTTCCCATTCAGATGCTTCTAGGTCATTTGCATTAATCGTCTTTTTACTCAGTTTGTCTTCTATAAAACTAACAAATTTATCAGTATCTGTTACAATAAGATTATAAGCCGTACCAGAACTGTTTACCAATATCATGCTAAACTTCGACAAGTCGTTAAGGTTACCATTTTTATAATGGAAGTAAATTGCGTACACGTCGCTAAAAGAGTATATCTGATCAACCAATGGTCCGTGCGAATGGATAAACCCATCTGCTTTTTGGCCTTCTGGAACTATAAAATCCATCTCTTTCTCAGTCCCATGGGAGTATTGGTAAGTATAAAGTGAGGAGTTGGAGTAACTGTTATTGACTCTCAGCATATATCCCTCCTCATAACCTTTGCTAAATTTTTTCAAATAAGCAAGTTTGGATTTTAACGTAGCATCTCCTTCGTAAGCATTTACCACATCGCAAGGAGTATCTGCTTTAGGAAGTGGATTTTCAGGAGGGGTAGTGGGTGTAGTAGGTGGATTATAACCTCCAGTTCCGGTATTATCCGTTCCATCGTCTATCCAATGACACTCTTCCCAAGTGGCTTGTACTTCATAATAATAATGGCAAGTTGTTCCACTATAATTTACGCCAAACTCAGTAATGGTATACCAATTAGTACACTCCTCAACAAGTGCGGTATACTGGAAGGTCTGGCACTCCTCGTGACCGCCTTTTAACGTGGGGAACACCTGTCCGGTTTCCTGATGGTTTATAATGTGGGTAATTTGCCCGTTTTTATATTTCCAGCCATTTGAAAATGATCCATCTACGTTGTGATACAAGATGTAGCCACTATAGTTGTTATCAATATCCATATAGCTATTATCATAAAAGGGTTTAAAATTTTTCTCCTTCAGATAGGCTAACGATGGCATAATGGTCATATAAAAACCTTCCTTTTTTTTGGTTTTATTATGCTTTACATACACAAACC
>JBNKRV010000277.1:0-4250 GCA_050296935.1 Marinilabiliaceae bacterium
GCATGAGAGTTTCCGCTTATAAACAGCGATCTTCTTCCTGAAAATTATTCAAAATAGCCCGCTATTCTTTCATAATTTTCAGTTGAATCTCACTATTTATAGGCGGTCTGAATCCAAAATTTTATGTCGAACTCAGGTTAAATATATTATAAAGAGGGATTTCATAACGAAATTCCTCTTTTTTTTGCATAAAAAAACCGCCTTGAAAATCAAGGCGGCTACATTATCTGATAACTGAAACAATCAGTTAAATACAATCTCTGTATAGTTTATTTATACAATCCAACATTAATTAAACATCAATGTTTGCATAAGTAGCATTCTCTTCAATAAATTCTCTTCGTGGTGGTACATCATCACCCATCAACATAGAAAATACACGATCAGCTTCTGCTGCACTCTCAATAGTAACCTGACGAAGTGTTCTCTGCTCTGGATTCATAGTCGTTTCCCACAATTGCTCATTATTCATCTCTCCCAAACCTTTGTATCGCTGAATATGAACTGAATCTTCTTTACCTCCACTAAATTTATCTACAAACTCTCTTCGCTGCTGCTCGGTCCAGCAATACGCCTCATTCTTTCCTTTTTTACAAAGATACAACGGCGGCGTTGCTATATACAAATATCCATTCTTAATTAATTCCTTCATATAACGGAAAAAGAAGGTCATAATCAATGTTGTAATATGGCTACCATCCACATCGGCATCCGTCATAATAACAACCTTATGATACCTTAGCTTTTCCATATTCAAAGCCTTGCTATCTTCCTCTGTTCCAATAGTTACACCAAGGGCTGTAAAAATATTCTTAATCTCATCATTTTCAAAGACCTTATGCTGAAGTGCTTTTTCAACATTTAAAATTTTACCTCTTAATGGTAAAATAGCTTGAAATTTTCGATCTCTACCCTGCTTTGCTGTACCACCTGCAGAATCTCCCTCCACAAGAAACACCTCACATAAAGAAGGATCTTTTTCAGAGCAATCCGCTAACTTACCAGGTAATCCTCCACCTGACATTACTGTTTTACGCTGCACCATTTCACGAGCCTTACGGGCAGCATGACGAGCTGTTGCAGCTAATATTACTTTATTTACAATGATTTTAGCATCCTTTGGATTCTCCTCAAGATAATGCCCCAAAGCAGTACTTACCGCCTGATCCACTGCCAGGCTAACTTCTGAGTTACCCAGCTTTGTTTTTGTCTGACCTTCAAACTGAGGCTCCTGAACCTTAACTGAAATAACAGCAGTTAATCCTTCTCTAAAGTCATCACCTGCAATATCAAACTTCAGCTTTGACAGCATTCCTGATTTATCCGCAAAATTTTTCAGGGTACGGGTTAATCCACGACGGAATCCAGTAAGGTGAGTACCTCCCTCAATAGTATTGATATTATTAACGTATGAATACACATTCTCTCCAAACGATGTGTTGTATTGAATAGCTAACTCAACCGGAACATCATTTTTTTCAGTAGAAATATGAATAACATTTTCAGTTAGTTTCTCTCTGGTTTCATCAATGAAAGTAACGAATTCTTCCAAACCTCTCTCGGAGAAAAATAATTCCGATTTAAACTCTCCTTCTTCATCCTTCTCCCTTTCGTCAAACAGCTCTATTTTTATCCCTTTATTCAAAAATGACAGTTCACGCATTCTATTTGCCAGGATCGACCATTTATATTCTGTGGCATTAAATATAGAAGCATCAGGTTTAAAAGTCACAATAGTACCGGTAACATCAGTATCTCCAAGCTCCTTTATATCTCCCTGAGGGATTCCAATTGCATATTCCTGCTGATAATATTTACCTCCTCGGTGAACTTCAGCCTTCAGATAGGTTGACAAGGCATTAACACAAGAAACACCAACTCCGTGCAAACCTCCTGATACTTTATACGAATCCTTATCAAATTTACCACCTGCATGCAAAACAGTCATCACTACTTCCAATGCTGACTTACCCTCTTTTTCATGGTGGTCAACAGGAATTCCTCTACCATTATCTTTTACCGTAATTGAATTATCTTCATGAATAATTACCGATATAGTATCACAATGACCAGCTAAAGCTTCATCAATAGAGTTATCAACTACCTCGTATACCAGATGGTGTAACCCTTTTACACCTACATCACCAATATACATAGCAGGTCTTTTACGAACTGCTTCAAGTCCTTCTAATACCGTAATACTATTAGCCGAATAATCTTTTTCAAGATTTGGGTTGCTTTCATTAATATTTTCTTCGCTCATCAATTATAGATTTCGTACGCAAAATTTCACTTAATATCGTGCTTTATCAGAAGCTTTTACATTCTTATAAAGCCATACAAATATAGCAAAAAAAGCGGCTTTAAAAAGCCTAAAACGAAGCTTTTTATCAACATCATTAACCCCTTATTTTCAGCACATTACCACAATATAAACAATTATACTTTTTCGCATACAAAAATACACTCATAATGATCGCTGATTACGCGCAAAAATTAAGTTATTCACACTTATTTATTATTGGATATTCAATTTCAATAAAAAGCTGTTTTAGTGAAACAAATACTCACTTTTATTCTAAATCATTTAGTTAAGAATTCAGAAAAGACTGGAGTTGAATAAAATGAGATGGATAGATGAGAAATCTTCATATTTGTATATATCACGCTTATTGCACAGATAAAAAACAGCGAAACCCTCAAAGATATTTACATGTTGAAAATAAAAAATTTCATATATCACTATTATCTTCTACATAATTCCTATCCACAAATATCATTTTGTGCTTTTATCATTGAAACAATATTTCCTATATTTCGAACATATTATACAAAACATATGATTTTATTCAAAAAGACCAAAATATTTTTTTTATTATGAAACAAATTGTTACATCTATCATCTTCCTAGTGCTATCATTCACAATTTCTACTGCTCAAATTTCAAAAGAAGGGATGGTTCGTTATTACACTTTAAATGGCACAGCTTTGGATTATAGCGGAAATAATTTAGATGGAACAGTTTATGGCCCAGTTACTATTATGGATCGTTTTAATAACTGGAGATTTGCTTACTCCTTTTCTAATGAAAATGAAGATTACATTGATTTACCCAATACGAATATAGAACTAAATGAATACTCATACTCCATCTGGGTAAACTTATCTGAATACCCCAAGAGCGGTCAAAAATCAATAATTTTTGATATTGGTGGCCTGGATGGTGATCAGGTTATTTCATATAATAACAACTATGGAGTTAATGAAATGCATAACGGGTGGACTTTTCATAGCTATGATATAAATTCTGTAAAAACTGTGTCAACAAATACTGAGGCAACACTCGGAATGTGGTATCACATTGTGGCTATACGTAATCTGAATGAGATTAAATTATATGTGAACGGAAATTTGATTAGTACACGCCTTGTGACAGGTAATGCAGACTATGGAGTAACTGAAACAAAAGTGTATTTAGGAACTCGCTATGACAAAACCAACTTTTTCTCTGGAAGTATTGATGATTTAAGAGTTTATAATCGCCCAATTGATGAATCAGAGGTATTAGCTTTATACAATGAGGGAATTTGTGTTATAAATGAACAAGTAACTGATGAACTGACCATCAATTTAATCAGAACATCTTATAATCCTATAAGTTATCAAAACAGCATTAAAATCTATCCTAATCCAACAAAAGATGAGATCAGTATTGATTTTGGCAATTTGGAAGGAATAACAAACTATTCACTGAATATTTATAATTCCCAAGGTCAGCAAGTATATTCAAATATCATGGACAAAACTGATACAAATGTTGACTTAACTACTTTTGGAGGTCCAGGTTTATATATCATCATTGTTAAAGATCAGAATGGCTTCACTTTAAAAGAAAAGAAAATTATTCTCCAATAAGCTATTACAAGTAATTTATTGTACCAAATGCCTCATTGGTTGATTCAACCTTTTTGTGCTGTAAAAACTAAGATTAATTCAATACCCTCTTATGCAACGCAATTTCATTGCGTTGCTTTTTATTAATAACCTGAGTTCGATTAAAATTAGCGAGCTCAAATTTCAGTAAATGATTGATTTACAATATGAATTTTTGAGACATAGCGAGCTATGGTGATAAAATTTAGAGCCGTAAATCGATTATTTAATGAAAAGCTATGAATGTCACTTATAAATACCGATTTTCTGCGTCATATTTGCTTACCATAGCCCGCTATGCTTTCCCAAACATTCCT
>JBNKRV010000278.1:0-5316 GCA_050296935.1 Marinilabiliaceae bacterium
AATGTTTGCGAAAGCATAGCGGGCTATGGTAAGCAAATATGACGGAGAAAATCGGTATTTATAAGTGAAATTCATAGCTTTTCAGTAAAATAATCGATTTACGGCTCTAAATTTTATCACCATAGCTCGCTATGTCTCAAATATTTATATTGTAAATCAATCATTTACTGAAATTTGAGCTCGTTAATTTTAATCGAACTCAGGTTTTTACTTAAATGTATTCTGTCAATAACTTTGTAAGTCAATCTCAGTTATTGAGGATGCCTGTTCAGATATAAATTGTGATGTATCTTTGATTACATCAGAGTTTGAGCTGGTTTCGTAAAAGAAACGTGGATTTTTTGCGATTTTAAAAAGTCAAAACATATGTACTTGTACAATTTAGTCAGGAAATATAAATTATTCTCCATATTTTGTTAATATGAGTGTTTTCATACTATTTATTGACGAGTTTGTGAAAGTTTATGCTATTGTGAATTACTATTTTTGAAATAGAGAAAGGTGTGTTTGATGCAAAGCATGTTTATAAAATTTTTGTGGCTGCTTTTTCATTGCATTAAAATTACACCACAGAGCAATAAATGAATCTTAATTAAATAGTATGAACAAAAGTATAAATAGAAGAAATTACTTTTCAGTTGTTAAGATTATGATCTGGAGTTTTTTTCTGGGCTTTTCTATGAATGGGATGGCTCAGAATCTTCAGGTACACTACGGTTTAACAACAGATGTAACTGGAGATACTCAAGTTATTGATGAAACAGGTAATGGCTATAATGGTACATTGCTTAATGGTGCAAGTATTTCTTCATTTGATGGAATACCTGTAATTGAATTATCAACCTCAAACGGTTATGTTGATTTAGGAGCAGGGTTTGGATCGGTAATCTCTTCCTTATCAGATTTTACGATTGCAGTGAAAGTGTATGTTCCTTCAACATCAAATATATCCGATAATGGAAATTTTGTATGGTCATTTGCCAACTCCAATACCATTTTAAATGACGCGAAAGGATGTATGTTTTTTAGCGCGAAGAATTCAAAGTATGTTATTTCTCCAACTAACTATGTTAATAACTCCAGCGTGGGAGGGGCATCTGAATTAACAAAAGGATCGTGGCAAACCATTGTGTATGTGCAAAGGAACTCTTTTGGTAAACTATTTATTAATGGACTTCTGAATGCATCAGGAAACATTTCAATGAGCCCATCAGAATTAGGTGCTACTCCTTATAATTATTTAGGACGCTCATGTTATAGTGCGGATGATTATTTAAGTGGAGCTAAAATCGCAGATTTCAGGTTGTATGATGGTGCACTTGGTACAGATCAGGTAGAAGAATTGTCAGGAATCACAACCAATTACTATGAAGTAACTAAATTAGTTGATTTTAATTTTAGCTCAGTACAGGATCTGGCTGGAAATTATACCGGAATACTAAATAACGGAGCAGAAATAGTTTCTTATGGAGAGGGATCCGTATTAAAACTGGGAGAGAATAATGGTTATTTTGATTTTAGTGCCGGGTTTGGTGAAATTATAGCACAGCTGGATAGCTTTAGTTTTTCAACCAACCTGTTTATTCCTAATACATCAAATCCGGGTGGGAGTGGAAATTTTGTCTGGACTTTTGCTAACTCTTCAGATATGGCTGCTACTGCCAATGGCAATATGTTTTTTGGTGCTGGTTCAGGTCGATACGTTATTTCTAAAACTAACTGGCAGGCAGAATCGAGCATTAAGGTAGACGATGCATTGCCAAAAGGACACTGGATTAACCTGACTTACACAGAACGTTATGGTGTTGGTAATATTTATATAGATGGAAATTTAATGGTTCAAGGTAATATTGCTGTTAAGCCGAAGGATTTGGGGGCTACTACATCAAACTTTTTAGGTCGTTCATGTTATGTTGGAGATAGTTACTTAAAATCAGCTATGTACGATAATTTTGTGGTTTATCAGGGTGTGCTGAAAGAATCTGATATATGGACGCTGTGTGAGGATTTGGTAGTGCTGAATGATGTAAATGATAGTATTGCACTTACTCAAGCTATGGATAAGCTTGAAATAGTGAATGCAGATGCGGTGCATTCAAGTATTATTTTACCATCAGTAATTGGAGATAACGTTTTAATCAGCTGGACTTCAGGAAATACAAATGTGATTACTGATGAAGGTTTAGTGTCCCGTCCTGCAGTAGGATCAGATCCGGTTGTAGTAACGCTTACAGCTCATTTAGTATATAATAATGTTTCAAGTACCAAGGATATTGAAGTAACAGTTATTCCTCAGTATACTGATGCCGAAAGCGTTGCAATGGATCTTGAGAATCTTGATATAGACGGCAATATTTATAACATTAAAAGTTCTGTTGGTCTTCCAATATCAACAGAAGAAGGTTCAAAAGTGGTTTGGATCTCTGATTCACCGGAGTATTTAAATCATGTGGGACAGGTTGTTCAGTTATCACCCTATGGAGACGGTAAAAAAAGTGTGATATTAACAGCTACAGTTTCAAAAGGTAATGAGAGTGCTTCTAAAACATTTGAAGTTTGGGTGGCTGAAGCTGAAAACAGAGAGGCTTATTTATTGGCTTATTTTACCGGTAATGATACCAATGGAGAACAGATTCGGTTTGCTTTAAGTAATAACGGCATCAATTATACGCCCTTAAACAATGGTAATCGCATCATTAGTTCCGATACAATTTCAATAAAAGGCGGGGTAAGAGATCCTCATATTTTAAGAGGCGAAGATGGAGAAACCTTTTATATGGTGGTTACTGATATGAAATCTGCTGAAGGTTGGAGCAGTAACAGAGGTATGGTACTTTTAAAATCCAATGACCTGGTAAACTGGTCACATTCAACAGTTCATTTTCCAACCAAATGGTCTTCGACCTGGAGTAATGTAAAACGCGTTTGGGCACCTCAAACAATTTATGATCCGGTGGCAAAAAAATACCTGGTTTATTTCTCATTGTACACAGGTGATGCAACATGTCCTTATGATCGTATTTATTATTGCTATGCCAATGAAGATTTTACCGATTTAGAAGGTGAACCACAAATATTATACGACAGGGGTACAGCTACCATAGATGGTGATATCGTATTTAATCAAGTGGATAGCCTGTATTACATGTTCTTTAAAAATGAGTCGTTAGGGGGAATTAGTCAGGTAACATCTTCCACACTTACAAATGTAGCTGGTTCGGAGCTGGGTTCACAATGGAGCGAGGCAAGTAAACCATTGCAGCAAACAACAGAAGCTGTTGAAGGTGCCGGTGTATTTCAATTGATAAATTCCGACGACTGGATATTAATGTATGATTGTTATGCTAATGGACATTATCAATTCTGTACCACTCCTGATCTTAAAAACTTTACATTCGCACAGAATAATTACGATATGAATGCCCGTCATGGTACCACTATTTCAATTTCAAATGAGGAGATTGATCGATTAGTGGCAAAATGGCCAAGCAGTGCATTAACAAATGTTCCGGAGGGTGCCCGTAATATAAATATCAAGGAAAATGGTATTGATATAAATACAGATTCAAAAACCATTGATATAGAGGTGGCTTATGGTACTGATATATCAAGTTTTGATCCTGAATTATATGCTTCTCCCGGAACCAGTATTATACCTGCAGGACCCCAGGATTTTAGTTCTGGTGCTGTTAACTACACATTTACTCAAAATGGTGCTTCAGTTACCTATGCCGTGAATGTAATGGTTGCTGCAAATACTGTAATCCCGGGATTTCATGCAGATCCAGATATATTGTATTCGGAAAAAACAGGTCGTTTTTACTTGTATTCAACAACAGATGGATTTCCGGGATGGGGAGGATATTCTTTCGATGTATTTTCATCTCCGGATATGGTACATTGGACCAATGAAGGTACTATGTTGGATTTAAGCACAAATCAAGTATCATGGGCTACTGGAAATGCATGGGCTCCTTGCATTGAGGAGAAAAAAATGGATGATGGCTCCTATAAATATTACTTCTATTTCAGTGGTAATGCCGGAATCAAAAAAATAGGTGTTGCTATAGCAAATGATCCGGTTGGTCCTTACATTGATTCAGGAGCGCCGATGATTTCAGAATTGCCGTCAGGTGTTGGGGGGCAGTTGATTGATGGTGATGTTTTTACGGATCCGGTGAGTGGGAAAAGCTATTTTTACTATGGAAATGGATTTATGGCGGTTGCTGAATTAAATGATGATATGATTTCTATCGATGAAAGTACTGTTAAGGTGCTTACTCCTTCAGGAGGTTCATTAAGCGATTATGCTTACCGCGAAGCTCCCTATGTGTTTTATAGAGATGGTTTGTATTATTTTATGTGGTCTGTTGATGATACGGGTTCTCCTAATTATCATGTTGCTTACGGTACATCTACGTCTCCAACCGGACCTGTTACTGTAGCAAGTTCTCCAATTGTTATTATTCAAGATGCTGCAAATGAATTATATGGTACAGCACATAATTCAGTTATTCAAATTCCGGGTAAGGATGAATGGTACATTGTTTATCATAGAATTAATAAGGACTATATTAATAATGAACCGGGTATTCATAGAGAAGTATGTATCGATCGGATGGAGTTTAATGAAAATGGCACTATTATTCAGGTTAAGCCAACTCGTAAAGGAATTGAACCTGTTGTGTTAGATGGTGCATCAACTGCCATTAAAAAAAAAAGGAAAAAGAGGTAAGCAATAATGGAATTGTTATTTCCCGTAAGATTTTCGATTTATCAGGGAGATTTGTAGGCAAAGATGTAAGTAAGTTAAAATATGGCATCTATATCGTTAAAGAAGTTTATGATAATGGAGCTGAAGAAGTCTACAAGTATTTTTGTGGATTAAATAATTAAGTATTTATATTTTAGGTGTGAACAGGGCCGTCTTTCAATAGATAGCCCTGTTTTTTCTTATCTTCTGCACTTTTCAGCAATAACCTCTGTCCCCTTTATATCAAAACACATTTAAAATAGAGCAATGTATATACATTCTAAGATTTCATTGTTTCCTTGCAAAATATTTAATAACCTGAGTTCGATTGAAATTTTAGAATTTACCTCATTAAATATTTATTTATAAGGTATTCGATAGAACAATGTTTCAGATTGACATAAAAGGCTGATATATAAGGCAAATTTTGCAGGGCTAGCTCGATAAATTTAACGAAGTAGATCAGTTTTTTATGCAAAGCATGAGAGTTTCCGCTTATAATTATTGCGATAAGTGAATGTAGAAGCAAAGTTTACTTTGATTATGCTGAACGCAGCAATAAT
>JBNKRV010000279.1:0-4693 GCA_050296935.1 Marinilabiliaceae bacterium
ATAAGCGGAAACTCTCATGCTTTGCATAAAAAACTGATCTACTTCGTTAAATTTATCGAGCTAGTCCTGCAAAATTTGCCTTGTATATCAGCCTTTTATGTCAATCTGAATTCTAAAATTTTAATCGAACTCAGGTTATTAGTTTAATAATTTTATTTTTGCCGGATATTATAAATAAACCTGTATTAAGCTTTAAGATCTTTATTGCAGGTTTTTTATCCCTCAAGATTATGATGAAATTTATTAATGCCCTTCTGCTTACAACAATTTGTGTTTTATCTCATGCTCAATACGATAATACTGATTCTGAAAGTATTGATCCTCGAATTGAGGAAGTAAAGCAATATATGTGGTCAAATGCAGATTCTAATTTTTTAAAAACAGATATACCTGAAAAATGGAAAGAAGAATCAGCAGTTATCATTGCAAGAAATACTGAAAGTTCAGTTCGGAAAAAACCATTATCTTCCAAATTGTATGAGAATTTTTACTTTCATGAGCGCATTAAGCTATTAGATAACAATGCGGTTGAAAAATATACAGAGTTTTCATTTCGGGAGAATTCTAAACGATTTGTAGGTTTATTTAAAACTGAAAAAGTCGATAGATATGTAGGCTTTAAAATAGAGAAGCCCAATGGAGATGTTGAAGAAGTGGATATAGCAGAAGCGGTTGATAAATCAATCGAAGGTAAGAGAAGTACTTTTTCGTATAAAAAAATTGCTATTCCTAATCTGCAGGTAGGGGATATTATTGATTATTATTACTGCACAGAGTATATGTTTCATACAGGTAAATTTTATGCATTTTCTCCTGTATATTATCAGTTTCAAGAAGATTACCCTATTGTATGGCAGAAATTAAAAGTAGCCGTTTTAAATGGGTGTTATCTAAAGGCCAGGTCAGTAAACGGAGCCCCTTCTTTAAAATCATTTACTGATCCGAATGATAGTGAAGTTATTTCATATGAGTTAGAAGATACAGATAGAAATAAGTTAGTTCATGAAGAATGGAGTAACTTGTATAAAGAAATTCCGGTTATTAAATTACAGTTGTTTTATACTAATTCCGGCATTTTGTCGGCAGGATATGAATCATTTTATAAGCCACTTGATAAAATGACATCAGAGGTGAATGCAGATGCCTTATCAGAATTCACTTATCAAATGATTTTTAAAATAACAGGTTCATACAGCCCATATAGATCCATGTACAACTCTGCCATTAAATTTCTGAAGAAAAAATCAAAATCAAACAACTATTCTCAAACCGAATTAGCGAAGGAGGCTTATTATTTTTTAAGGGAATTTTGGTATCAGCAACAGTTTTATGCATCACCGCAAATCTTAGGTTATTATAGGGACAATTTTGATAGTTACTTATTAAATTATTTAATGAGTGCAGTTTTATTAAAATTAAACATAGACTTTGAAGCGCTTTATGTCATTCCCAATTCATTTACCAATCCGGAAGATTTATTGTTTTTTGGCGAGTTTTATCCTGCAATCCGGTTAACAAAATCAGATTCAACCATTATTGCTGCTGCAGGAGCAACAAAAAATTATTTTGATATGCCGAATTATTATACTGGCGCTACAGCATTTGTTGTTCCGGTTAATAATAAGAATTTTAATAATTTCTCAAAAACAGTGCTTCCTGAGTATAACCTGACGGATCATAAGGAAATGGTTGTTTCAGAAGTGAGTTTTAATAATTCATATGACTCCATCAAGGTAAAATCTCGCTTTGAATTATCGGGTTGTGAAAAAATCGGTTGGGATAGTGTAATGTTTGTTTCTGATGTTATAAGAAATGAATTTAAGGCGTTAGTGTATGGGCAATTTATTAAAGACAAGTGTGTTGTTTCAACTATCAAAGTGAGTAAAGAAAAGGAGTTAGCTGAGTTTAGAGAAAAAGAAGCAAAAGATAGAAAAGAGAAAATATTGGCGAAGTTAAAAGATAGCTATGGAATCACAGAGGTGAATTTAAACGATTTTAATGTTATCAGTTATGGACGTTGGGATAACGAGCCTAACCTGATTTTTGAACTGGATTATACCATACCTGCAAATGCACAGAAACTGGGTGGCAGTATTATTTTTAATACCGGAAGTCTTACATCTTTTCATTCGGAAAAGCTTGATGAGAAGCGGGAATATGATATTTACCTCCCTAATAGAAGGTTAAGGGAACAGCGGATTATTTTCAAAGGTCTTAACAGTAACGGAATTGCAGGCTTGGAAGAGTTTAACAAGGCATACCAATCAAAGAATCTCGCCTTTAAAAGCAATTACCAGATTTCCGGCGATAGTATAATTGTTGATGCTACAGAATCGGTTTTTAATAATTCATTAAAAAAAGAGGATTGGACAGAAGTATTGGATTTTAACCAGATTATTGATCAGTATTCCCATGTGAAAATTAAAATTTCAACTATAAAGGAGTAAGAATATGAATAGTAGATTTGTTTTACTCGCATGGTTACTATTATCATGTTTATGCCTTTCGGCAGCTCAATATTCAAGAAAAGAACTTAAAGAAAAATGGCCCGAAGCTAATACAATTATAAGGTCGTATAAAACATTAATTAGTTTTACTCGCAACCCTGAAACAAAATTGGTTGAGGTACATCAGCAGGATAGTATTGAAATGATTCCTGTTAATGATGGATATATTGAACGGGTTTATTTTTTCGATGTTAATGCATCTGTAGGGGAATGTAAATTGCGTTTGAATGGCCGTAATAAAAGGTCGATGATGAAAACTATCGCCAATTATGATGGCGAAAGCGTTTTTCATTCTGATAATAAGATATGTCTTTTTAAAGCAGTTAGTTTAACCGATGATAATTACTATCTGTTTACCGGAGAAAAGAGTATTCAGGATATTAAATTTCTAACAGATGTTTTTTTTAATGATCAGCTTTATCCTATTGTAGAAAGAACTTATACCATTCAAATACCAGAATGGTTAGAGCTTGATATTAAAGAATATAATTTTGATTTTTTTAATGTAGAGAAATCAGATAAGAATTGGGAGGGGGGTAAACAGGTCATTTTTAAATTCACAGACCTTGATCAATTAAATACAGATAAAAAAGGTTTTTTAAGTTTGCATCATTCCTATCCTCACATATTGTTTTTACCCAAAGCCTATACCACGGCTAATGAGAATCGGGAAAATATTATTAATGATACCAGAGATTTGTTTGACTGGTATAAGCAGCTCCTTGGAGATTTAACTTATAATAAAGAAATATTAGATCCTGTTGTTAAAGAAATAACAAAAGACCAGACTACGGATGTTGATAAGATAAAGGCTATTTATTATTGGGTTCAGGACCATATAAGATATGTAGCTTTTGAAGAAGGGTTAGCAGGTTTTCGACCCGAAAAAGCAGAGGTGGTTTATCAGAAAAAGTATGGAGACTGCAAGGGTATGTCGAACTTACTTTATGCGATGCTTAATATTGCAGGATACCATGCAAAAATAGCATGGTTGGGTGCTTTTAACCTTCGCTACAATCATGCAACACCAAGTTTGGCTGTAGATAACCATGTAATATGTTATTTAAATTTTAATCATGACGATTATTTTCTGGATGCTACAATTAAATTGAATCCATTGAATAATAATCCAATTTCAATACAAGGCAAGGAAATCATGATTAATTATGATTCTACCTTTGTATTAAAGAAAATTCCTGAAAAAGATATCAGTGAAAACTTAGAAATAAGAAAGTCTTTTTATAATATTTCGGGTACTTCTTTAGTCGGTGAAACATCAATAGAATACAATGGAGATTCAAGAAATCACCTGATGTATAGTTTTCGATCCATAAAGAGAAGTGATCGAAATGAATTTTTGGAAAAAGTTATTATTGGAGATGAAAATACAATCTGCGATTCAATTCAAACAAGTGAAATAGATCAGAGAGATTCTATATTTAAAATCGATTTTAACGAAGAGGTTAAAAATGCAGTTGTGAGTTTTGGAAATGAAACCTATGTGAATTTAAACAGCTTTAATAGTTTTACAATGAACGATGTTGATACTACTAATTGTTATCACATCTTTTTAAACCAGAAAATTAATAGTCAGTCAGAAATTATTATTCCAATACCAGAAAATCTTGAAGTATTAGAGCTTCCTGAAAATATATCTTATTCAGTTGGCGCCTTTTCATTAGTAATTTCCTATCAACAAATTGATAATCAATTAATTTGTAAACACACGGTAAAAATCGATAAAGCTATAATCTATAAAGAGGATTTTTCCGATTTTGTGGATTTTAATAATCATTTTAAAAAAATATTTACAGCTACTATTGCATTGAAAAATAAAGGGTAGTGTATAAATTGATTTCACAAAAAGAGTAGAAAACTCTATTCTATCATGCTTCTAAAATGGTGAAGTTCACACAACAATATAGATGATTACACAATATTAACCTGAGTTCGATATAAAATTAATGGCTAATTCGTCTTAAAATATGATTTTCAGGTCTGAAGTTGGTATTAGCATTTGCGATCATCCGATCTGTTATTGATAACCGGATTAAAAGAGATGCTAATGTTTTCAATTCCCTCTGCTCTTCTTCAGAAGCCAATATTCCCGGCTAATTTACTTTCTAATAACTTTATGTTCTGATTATTACCTGAGTTTTTACCATTTTTTCAGTAAACTATACTAA
>JBNKRV010000280.1:0-2720 GCA_050296935.1 Marinilabiliaceae bacterium
TTTAACAGGTTTGAATTCCATAATATTATTACTACAAAATAAAGCTGTTAATGAATAACCACGCACCACATTTGATAGTGTGAGAGGATTTTGTGTAGAAAAGAGATTTCCATTTTCATCTACCCATCTAAAAAAAGCATATCCATCAGCAGGAACAGCCAACACAGAAGTTGCATCTTCTCCAACATTAACATTTTGTTCTAATTCTCCGTCAATACTTCCATTAGCACCACTGGAGAAAATAATATCAAATCCTGTAATAGCAGCAGAACAAGAAGTAATAGTATTTGAAGTACCTACAAGCTCATCACTATTTTGCAAGGTATATGTTGCAGCCCAACTCGCGTGACATACAACAAGTGCAATTAACAATACAATTTTTTTCATTCTTTTATTTATTAAATTTTATAATTGAGCTACAAAAGTATATATTTTATTTAGAAATACAATAATCTATACTTAATCAATTCATTATCTAACCAATACATCTATATAACAGACCTATATATATTCCATTTAAACTATTATAATATAAATAAATTACGAATATCATTCTAATATTAAAACACATAATACTTTATCAGGATTAGTTTATTAACCTGAGTTCGATATAAAATTAATGGCTCAAATCGCTTATAAATATTGAGTTTTAAGGAATGTTTGCGAAAGCATAGCGGGCTATGGTAAGCAAATATGACGCAGAAAATCTGTATTTATAAGTGACATTCATAGCTTTTCAGTAAATAATCGATTTACGGCTCTAAATTTTATCACCATAGCTCGCTATGTCTCAAAATTTTATATTGCAAATCAATCATTTACTGAATTTTGAGCTCGCTAATTTTAATCGAACTCAGGTTATTATCCAAATTCAGTAGCTATTCTGGTTGCATTTACAATAAATAGTTCTGTTATCATACGTGTCCGAACCATCCAGATTTCAGCAATAATTAATTATTGTATGATCACACAATCAATTATTCAACCATTAAAAATCCATGATAAGATGTTGAAAATCTTTTTAGGGTAGTTAACACTCCGGTTTTTGTTTCATTTATGATGTACCCTTACATGTTTTACCGGGTCAGGCACAACTTTATCAAGGTTATAAAATATCAAGAGTGGTATTTTATCTTATACTAAATAATCTGAGGTAAATAATTGCATCTTTGTTATATTTGAGTAATTAAAGTAATTGATTATTTTGATGCGTGTTTATTTATTTTATTCATCCGACTCCCAATACAACTCCCTTATTATCAATATCAAAAAATTAAAACCCCTCAATAAGTACATAGAAGAATAATTCGGCTATTTTGGGCTGGATGTAGTTCAACCGGAAATAATCGCTGGGTCGTGCCGACCGATCATATTCCTAATTATTAGGGTGCGTTTTTGATTTTTTTATTTACATCTCTATTTGTCGTTTTGCTTTATTGAGTTCTTCTAGCAGATTTTGATTTTCCTTTTTCAAGGAATCAATTTCAGATGTCAAATGCATTATTTCACTTCTTTGTTGACTTGTATTTTTATTGATGTCCTCTGTGTTTTTGTTTATTTTCTCAATGCCATTTACAATTGTCTTTACATAGTTTGAGTTATTTGTGTCTGTTTGCTTATTGCTTCGAATAGAAATAACCAAGGCGGATAAACTAATCAAAAGTACAACGATAGAAATTACGATATTCCATCTCGTTAATTTTGAAGAGGTAATGCTTGAAGCTTTAATTTCGTTTGCAATTAAGGTTTGTGTTCTATTAGTTTCTGTTAAAAATTCAAGTGATTTAGCATTAATTTCAATTAGTTCATCTATTCCAGTGGAAACAACTCTCATCGGTTGTTGTTCCATTTCACTTATTCGTTTCGAGATAGAACTTACGTCTACCTTCAGATATTTGGGTATTACAGGTTCAATATTCGATATTTTGGGAAATTGAATTGCATTAATAGAGTTTTTAAAACTTTCCCCGAGAGAAGCTGTAGCTCTAATACTGTCCTGTATCGATTTTGAGAAGCTTGATATCTTGCCAAAACTATTTTCAAATGCTTGTTTTATTTTTTTGTTTTGCTCAATTTCTAATCGGAACAAATAATCTACATATGTTTCATTTTCCTTTTTGGGGAATTCAATATCTCCTAATTTACTGGAGATTATATTGTCACCTTCTTTTGTTTTTTTTGAATCTGAGATTCTCTCTCGAAATAAATACTCATTAGAATTGACATAGTTTTTTGCTATTGCCTCAATATCCTCATTACTTAATTTTTCAATTTCAGATTTTGTTAGAGATACTTCTTTGGGCTTGTCTGTGTCTTTTAGTGTTTCTTCTTTATGACAGATAAATTTTATTAAAGTCTTAATATATTTTTCCGTATCAATTTTTTCAAAATCTGTACCTAATTCCTCCTCAATATTAATTCTATCTCTTAAAGTTGACCTGAATACTGCAAGATTTCCAATTTTACTTTCTATTATTTGATATGATTTGTCTTTGCTCATTTTAGGTAGATATCTTGTTCTTTAAAATGCACCCGTAGAGTAGAGCCTGGTAGCCTACTTTAATTATTGAGACTAAAAGAACAATAATTAACAGACTATCAGCGCCCCCTTCATCAAACCGTACATGAAGTTTTATTCTCGTATTATTATCTTCTATAAAGCGTTCATGATTTTCAATCCCCTCATACATAGTTAGAAGTCCAACCTAAACAGGAGCTTT
>JBNKRV010000281.1:0-5634 GCA_050296935.1 Marinilabiliaceae bacterium
TATTAACCTGAGTTCGATATAAAATTAATGGCTCAAATCGCTTATAAATATTGAGTTTCAAGGAATGTTTGCGAAAGCATAGCGAGCTATGGTAAGCAAATATGACGCAGAAAATCGGTATTTATAAGTGAAATTCATAGCTTTTCAGTAAATCAATCATTTACTGTAATTTGAGCTCGCTAATTTTAATCGAACTCAGGTTATTACGTCAAAAGAAGCAGTTGAATTGCAGTACCCTAAATGGCTGATCAGGAAATTACATCTCTTGTTGAAGCTTTTAAATACGATCTCAAAAACAACAATTTGATTGACTCCTCAACAAGGGATCCAAAACACAAATAACTTTAATAAATTCTTATATCGAAGAGAATGAAGAGAATTTTAATGGGTATAGAAGTTACGTGAACACGAAAACTTCTATACTTATAATCAGTCTGTAAAAAATCAGATTCATCTATTTCATTCGAAATCAAGATAATATTTCAATTACCTCATCTACAGATAATAATTGTTGATCACCGGTTGTCATGTTTTTCAAGGTAACTTTACCTTGATTCATCTCATCTTCACCAACCATGGCTACATATGAAATTTCCTTTTTATTGGCATATGCCATCTGCTTTTTCATTTTAGCAGTATCCGGATATAATTCAGATTTTATGCCAGCTTTCCTTACTTTTTGCAGTGCCTTTAATGAATAAAGAGCTTCTTTTTCTCCAAAATTAATGAATAACAACTGAGTAGAAACAATAGATTCTTTTGGGTACAATTCTAACTGATTCATTACATCATAAATACGATCTGCTCCAAATGAGATCCCTACACCAGACACATTTTTTAATCCAAATATTCCGGTTAAGTCATCGTATCTTCCTCCACCTGTAATACTACCAATTTGTACATCCAGCGCTTTCACTTCAAATATGGCACCTGTATAATAATTTAATCCGCGTGCCAGCGTTAAATCAAGCTCAACTCCAGTTTTAATATCTAATGTTGAAAGGTAATTAAAAACATTTTCTATCTCTTCTATTCCCTTTAACCCAATCTCAGAACTCGCTAAAACATTTTTTAATGTGCTTATTTTCTCCTGATTTGTGCCCGACAAACTTATTATGGGTTGTATTTTTTCGATAGCTTCTTCTGATAAATTCTTTTGCCTTAACTCTTCGTTTACCTTATCAATTCCTATTTTATCTAACTTATCAATAGCTACAGTAATATCAATTATCTTATCTGCCTCCCCCACAATCTCTGCAATTCCAGTCAGTATTTTCCGGTTATTTACTTTAACCAGCACATTAATATTTAAGGCTTTATAAACATCATCAACTATTTGTATTAACTCCACTTCATTCATCAATGAATCGGATCCAACAACATCAACATCACATTGATAAAATTCTCTATATCTCCCTTTCTGAGGACGATCAGCCCTCCAAACCGGCTGTATCTGATACCTTTTGAAAGGAAATGAAATTTCATTTTGATGTTGAACAACAAAACGTGCAAAAGGAACCGTAAGATCATACCTCAAACCTTTTTCGGAAATCTGATTTGTAGCTTTTATTGAATTACGTTCAACAAGTACTTTTTCATCTGTTTTAGATAAAAAATCTCCGGAATTCAATATTTTAAAAAGCAGCTTATCACCCTCTTCCCCATATTTTCCCATGAGTGTAGACAGATTCTCCATAGCAGGTGTTTCTATGGGTTGATATCCATATTTAAGAAATACTGATTTTATTGAATCAAAAATATAGTTACGCTTTGCCATTTCAACTGGCGAAAAATCTCTTGTCCCTTTGGGTATAGCGGGTTTTTGAGCCATTTTTTATTGTTTTAAAATTAATTGAGGGGCAAAGTTATTTAATTATTCTATAATTGACGAAAATATTGATTGCTTCCTCATAATTTGTAATTCAATTACATCAACATTAATAAACATTAAAATTCAACCATTATATTTAATTGCTCAAGCCAATCTTTCAAATGCAATGTACAGTTTTCGTCATTTTCTCCAGGAGCCCATTCCGCAAAGTTTTTATCATCTATTTGAGCATAGGGACCATCCTTAATTTCATATACCACAGTACCCCTTTCAAGACTCGTTGCTGTATGCCATTCTCCAGGTGCAATTTCAACACCATAAACACCTGATTCCCTGCTAAGAATAACATGTTTTAATATGGAACCCTTTTCATCAAAAAATATAACCAACAAAGTACCTGTTAAGATAATGAAGACTTCACGCTTATCAGGAGATAAATGCGTATGCGGTTGAACATATGTTCCCGGTTCAAAAGCATTTAACATTCTCTGAACCGGATCTGAATCTGATTGATGAAAATTATAATTTTTCCGTTTTCGTGAATCCCCTTGTGCTATATCGGATAAACCTCTCAATAGATGATCATTAATTTCTTTCATATCTCAACACCATATAAAACATTAGAATAGTAAATAAACGCAAAATCCTAAATAACTTCAAACACTTAAATTTTAAAAGACTACACTATATCTTGAAATTATTATTATGTTTAATATTGCATGAGATTAAACATCACTATAAAATAATAATCATATACCATTCTTTAATTATTACAGATCGTTATCACAAAACTATTTATCCTTATAATAAAACTGCTAAAAGCAAAATTAAAAGTGTTCACCACAAAATAAGAACATTAGTATCAAATAATAAGTACAAATAAAACGTAATCAATTAAATAACTAATGATGCAAAGCTAAAAACAACCACATATTTACAAACGTTTGATTTAATGCGTTTTAGCCTCAATACAACAATTCAACATTCTATTACACATTAATTATCAGATACTTGTAGATTCTGAAACTTTAAAACAATACAATTGTTAATATTTTGTACAACAACAAGCATAGGAAGAGAGAATGGAAAATGTTAAAATCCTAATTATTGGTAACGACGAGATTAACCTTAAGGTTATTAAGGGACGTTTACTTGAATTTGGTGAGGATTGGCTAATATTTAACATGTCATGTGAAGAAGTAAATTGCGAAATGGATCAAACAAAGTACAATTTAGTTATCATTGATTGTTACGATAATACGAGTACAATAGTTGAAAAAATAAAGCATTTAAAGCATTCTCAAAAAAACTTTAATACACCAATTATTATATGCTTACAGGAAAACTATGGCAACTTTGTTGAAAAAGCTCTTGAAGCCGGGGCTCTGGATTTCATTTTTAAACCATTCAAATCCATTGAGTTATTCGCAAGAGTAAGAACGGCATTGACTTTATCAAGTACAATAGATAAACTTGACAAGCAAACAAGAGTAATTAATGAAGGACAGCATAAAATTAATGATGTTTTAAGTGGAATAATTCCTAAGGAGATTATTCAGGAACTCAAAGAATTTGGAGAATCAAAGCCTAAAAAATACAGAAACGCGTCTGTTCTATTTGTTGACCTGGTAGATTTTACAAGAAAATCAAGAAAATTGACACCCAAAATTATAATTGATGAGCTCAGCGAAATATTTTCAGAATTTGATAATATTGTTAAAAAGAATAATTGTATCCGGATTAAAACAATGGGCGACGGCTATCTTGCCGTATCCGGCATCCCTAAACCAAATTCAGATCACACAATAAATATGGTTAAATCAGCGATTGATATGAGAAATTATATTACTGAGCGAAACATAATTAACTATGTGAAATGGGATTTAAAAATAGGAATAAACTCAGGTGAAGTGATAGGAAGTGTATTAGGGAATAATAATTTTTTATTTGATGTTTTTGGTGACACGGTTAACGAAGCTGCCAGAATGGAAAACACCTGTGAACCCAATCAGATCAATGTATCAGAAAAAACCTATTTACAATCCCGTCATGTATTCAAATATATTGAGCGATTACCCAACGACATAAAAGGACTTGGTGTAAGAAAAATGTTTTACATCAGATCATCTATGTATACAACAGGTTTCAATTGTACAAAAAAGAAAAACTATATCAAAACAGAAAACCTCTTTAAAATTGCTTAGATCAGCTATAGTTAAACAAACTAATTTCAAACAATATGACGTCTCCGATTAAAATTCTACTTGTTGATGATATGTCTATAATTACAGACATTATTATTTCTCATTTAGATATGATGGATCAGAATTTCATTTATTTTAAAGCTAACAATGGCAGAGACGCATGTAAGATAGCATTACAAGCTCAGCCCGATTTAATAATAATGGATTGGGAAATGCCCAAAATGAATGGGATAGATGCCCTGAACCTTTTAAAGAAAAAGGAGGAAACCAAAGATATTCCAGTTATAATTTCATCGGGTTTTTCAGAAGCCATAAATGTACAGAAGGCATTGGAAGCCGGTGCTTTGGACTATATAAAGAAACCTATTGATTCGATAGAACTTATTGCTCGTGTAAGATCTGTACTGGCATTAACCAGTAGTATAAAAGCGTTAAAGCAAAAGCAATATGAATTAGAAACCGAAAGATATAAGGTTGAAAAAATCTTAAATGGGATTATACCCGAAATGGTACTTGATGAAATTAAGAAAAACGGGCATTCAAAGCCGAAGAGATACAAACATGCTTCAGTAATTTTTGCTGATTTAGTTGGTTTCACACAAAAGACACGCAGTATGTCTCCCAAAAGATTAATTAATGAACTAAACGATATATTTTCGGCATTTGACAAAATAATAAAGAAGCATAAGTGTACCCGAATCAAAACAATTGGGGATGCGTATCTGGCCGTTTCCGGACTACCTGAAGAAAATATGAATCATGCTCAAAATATTTTAAATGCAGCCATAGATTTTAGAAATTATATTCTATTCAGAAACAAAACAAATATAATAAAATGGGAAATTACCATTGGAATCAATTCGGGCGACGTTATAGGTAGTTTAGTTGGGTTAGAAAACTTTTTATTTGATATTTTTGGTAAGAATGTAAACGCTGCCTCCAGAATAGAAAATCAATGTTCACCTATGGATATTGCCGTTAGTGAATCCACTTATGAACTTACAAAAGAACAGTTTATATTTGGCCCAAAGGAAAAAGCAATGCTAAAAGGCATTGGAGAGGTATGTATTTACAATGTATTGGATAAAAAAGATCTATCAGATATGGAATCTTCTTTTGATCACATTCATAAATCTGAAAACATATTATCAAAACTATTATAACAGCATCAACCTTTTCTTAAAAAATTTAACTCAATACTCCATTAAACTCTGGTTGTATTAAATGTATTGATATTATTGCGAATAAAGTCAAGCTTTCCCGAATTATGCAGAACGAACCAATAATTGTGCTTTATATGTAATAACATCAGTTCAATTAATGAGCGCAGAGCTCAAGCGAACCTGGCTTTTCCAAGTGAAGCAATATTCTTTAAAAAAACAGGAACTTGGGTTTGGGACATTGATAAATCAGATTAAAATTCACGCAGAAAAAAAGCCATCTCTTTTGAGACAGCCTCTTATTAACCTGAGTTCGATTAAAATTAGCGAGCTCAAATTTCAGTAAATGATTGATTTACAATATAAATTTTTGAGACATAGCGAGCTATGGTGATAAAATTTAGAGCCGTAAATCGATTATTTAATGAAAAGCTATGAA
>JBNKRV010000282.1:0-1602 GCA_050296935.1 Marinilabiliaceae bacterium
TGGCTGGGCTATTGCTCAATTGGAACGAAGTGTAAATCGCTAATGCCACTAATAGTTATATGATTGTTGGCAAAGTCCTATACAGGGAACCATTATTAAAGTGGATAGACTTGAAAAGAGAGGCTATATCAGCCTTTCTAATACCGATTAAAATTCAAAATGCTACTTCTGGTTTACTTCGTTCCTAAAGTAGCTTGAATTTAGTTCGATATTATACCGACGCATTTATAGTTTTAAATTAGTATAACATGTATCAACAAATGTCCGGTAATCTATTAAATAAATCGAATTCCTTATTGACTTCGTCGATCTATCGATTCCCCATGGTGTAGAGAACCGCCTGGTATATTCCTGAATTTAGAAAGTCCAGTGGGCTTTGTAAATGAAAGGAAGGAGCGAAGATCGCGTATGCCAGGTGCTGTGAGAGCTTCTTCACCAGGCTTTTGCCTGTTGGCTGGCTACTCATATCTCGATTGTGCCCCGTTAATTTTTATCAATAATCTTTTGTATATCTTTTTCAAGTACTTTGTCGACTATTGGAATCAACTTATCATTCTTGTAATCATATTTCATTACAAAAGTCGGTTCTATATCAGAATCAAACTTGTTGTTTTTATTTCTGTCGTATCCAAATGTTATAAGAATGTCTTTTTTATTTTCAACGTACTTAAATTCATTAATAGTTGAATTGTCAATACTTACCTTTTTAAGTTCTCTTGTTTTAAGGGAATAGATAAATAATGATTTAAAGTCAAGCAAGGTAATGTTCTTGTCTTTATCAGTATCCTTTTCTGCTCCTGTAAACACTATGATTATTTCATCGTCAAAATATTCAAACGATAAATCTGTTCCAATAAATCTTGAATCACTAATTTTGGAAGAATTACCGTTTTTATAATCATAAACAATCAAATTATTAAAGGCTCCATAAAATCTCCTGCCTGAGAATTTTCGACCAGAGCTCATTTCGTAGTCCATATCAAGAAGTCCGAGTACTTCCTTATCCATTTCTTCAGGTTTCTCAAGGGTCTTAACATTGACAGGTAATAAATAAATTAAATTCAAGGTATCAACAAGTCTTGGCGAATCATATGAGATAATTTGCTGTCGTAGGCTATCTTTTTTTAACTCGTCAATTTTCTCGTCAGCAAGTAAAGTATTAGTCGTTGGTCTTTTATTCGGAATCAGTTCGGAAATAACGAAGATTATCAATGCAATAAGTCCAATTACAGCAGCTATTACTATCATTGTGCTAAAAGCTGCAAGCATTTTCTGGTTGTAATTTTTTATTTTCTCAATGTTCATAATCTATGTAATTGCGGTGTTTTTTTAATGGGGCATAACGTTTTATGGTATGGTGTCGTGCGTGAGTAGGAGGAAATTAACTATCAGTTTACACCGACTTTTATACGAGCCATAAATACTCGCAAACCTCTGAAACCTGCATGCACTTTACCATGCGTGTGCCCTGCATGAGCAGCAGTGCACCCACACCCGAAGTTCTTGAAAAAGTTTAAAAATACAAATTATCTTCAATAAACCTCGGTTGTGGGTCATTTTTATCCATAGGGTGTAAGTCCCGAGTGGGCGGAGGTAACGCTT
>JBNKRV010000283.1:0-2481 GCA_050296935.1 Marinilabiliaceae bacterium
TATAGGTGCGAATGAGAGCGACATCGGGGCCCTGACTTTCGAGAAACTCATCCTGATGCCTGATCACCAGATTACCTGACGCTGCGTTCAGATAGATCTGTTCATTACCCTGCCCTAGTAATGCATTCGACTTTGGAGCAGTATCTTTTGACGTGTTAAGTGAACTATTAAAAAGCCCTAAATCATTCCCAGAAATGACAGCAACCATTGAATTACCCATTGAATTAATTATTGTTTTCCATTAAGAGCAGAAAAAGGCCTGCCCCTTAATCTATTCAGAAAATAATACTTCCGGGGTTCTGGAAAAAAGTTTAATGAATGAGTAAAATATTTTTCATTACTGCAGCAGTTCTGTTTAGAAGGATCAAAACTTTTCTAGTTTTTGCAACAATTGCAAACTGCTATTCGGCTGGATGATCTAGTAAATGATCGAATTCCTTGAATATTTTTTCACGTGTGCCCCCCCACTCATTATGCTCAGCTGCCGGAACAACGTAAGAGTGGGATACCAGGTTGAATCATAACGATCAATTAGCCAACGCCAGTCAGAAGCATGCAGCAACAACCCCCCGATTTTAATACCCAGTGATGCAGCAGAATATAAAGGTGATTAATCTATTGAAATAATCAGGTCCATTTGGTTTATATTACTGGCCGTGTTATAAAAGTCTGAAAGATATAGATCTATATATATTGTCTACTGCACCCTCACCAAGCGAACGCATCCGGTCAAGGGCATCTATTGAAGCCTCAAATAACTTCATATCACAAAGCAGATTCCAATAACTTTACCTTACAGCTGCCGCATCTGGTCTGATCTTCAAGGCCCTCTGATAGTAAATATCCGCTGCTAAATTTTTTTATTTTTCGAAGACTCACCGCAATATTCACTAATACTGAAAAGTCATGCGAATTTTTTTAAAAATTTGCTCATATATATGAATCGCATCAGAGAATTTATTTTCTTTATAGAAACTATCTGATTTATGCAACATAAGATATTGTCATTATCAAGACACCAAGTTTTCCTGAAAAAAGTGAAGTAACACTATTGTAGTTTATTAACTACCCGATTATTATCGCGCTCTTTACTTAACAATATATAATGTAATAATCAATGAACAACCTTTTTATCAGCTTTGAACTAAATGATGTAGAAGAGAACATTGCCCCTGTCGAAAAGGCTATAGAATCTCTCGGAAATTCAACAAAACTACACAATAGTTGTTGGTATGTTAATTCTCCGGAAAACGTCGACGACGCTATAAAACGTATCAGCAAATTTTTAAAGGAAAAAGATACTTTAATTATTAGTGACACTAGTAATGATGCCTCCACATGGTTTAATCTCGAAGAAAAAAGAGCTCAGAGAATAAGGCAAAACTGGAAAATGTAAGTCTTAGATGTCGGACTATCATCTATAAGTTAAGCAAATGAACCGACAAAATCTAAACTGTTAATTTCCTGTGCAGGTTGGGACAATTTAGACCCATTTCCATCAACACCATGGTTAGGAGCTGAAAAGAACAGGCTTTTAATATTTTTCCCCACGGATTGATCCACAGGCTCTGTCCATGTTTTTATTTGCCCGCCTCATGATTAAAGACATATATCAAAATCAAGTGAGTTCATTAAATTTATTCTTGATGATTTATCAAAAACCTATTCGGCTGTTGGTGGGGGTGGTATTAGAGGTATAAAAATGACTGCTACTAATACTTATGTGGTATCAATATCTCAGGAAGAACGCATAGACCAAATAACGTATGAATTAGAAATGGATGAAGATTGCAAGATTAAAATAATTCATCGAGAAGAAACAGCAGTCACTCCCTGGCAGTAAATCAAATCCACAGTACTGACAAATTGTTGGTTATCCTGACTTTTGCTGATATCTCACTCGGATTATTCCATTCGAATCTTAAATGTCAATAAACCGTGGTCTGTCCCCTATTATTTCTAAATGTCAATAAACCGTGGTCTGTCCCCTATTATTCCATAAGCGTGATCTACGCGGCATTTTCACATCCTACTGTGTATTAAAATAACCCCCATTCTTGATCAATAGATCAGAGAGGTCAATTAATTGTGGTCTGTCCCCTATTATTACAGCAAAAAATATCAGGATGTTTTCGTAG
The DNA here is from genome assembly GCA_050296935.1 of Marinilabiliaceae bacterium. Classification (GTDB taxonomy): domain Bacteria; phylum Bacteroidota; class Bacteroidia; order Bacteroidales; family Marinilabiliaceae; genus Saccharicrinis. The sequence goes on from JBNKRV010000283.1 coordinate 2,139, forward strand.
CGCTGAGGGCGCAAAAATATTCTGTCGTGTGAGAGGTTATCTTTCCTCTTGTCGTAAGCAAAATTTATCTGCTTCGCAGGCACTGAGATTACTTTTTGATGGCCAACTGCCTGATCTTTGTGAGTAAGGTTTATCGACTGACGGTATTACGCTGAGTAGTTACCTTTATTTTTAATTTAAATGCCAATAAACCGTGGTCTGTCCCGAATGGCACTGACTTAAGCATTATCGTTGCTTTTTAGGATGTCCATATTTTCGCACAATTTCTTTAGCCTGAATACGTGGCATAGTGAGCAGAGGAAAGGGTTTCGGCCTTCGTTTAACCGCTCGCGGTTCAATACGT
>JBNKRV010000284.1:0-18671 GCA_050296935.1 Marinilabiliaceae bacterium
CTCTGCAAAACTTACCATTTCCGTACAGCATCAAAGTGATGAAGTGGAGCAATACTTTCATGTGTTACAATCTTTGGTTAACCTGTACAAGCTTACCGAGGATGTACATTACAAGATTGTGGTTGGGGAAAACAACAGCAAACAGCTTTACCTGAGAGTTGGCTCGATACACGGACTGTACAGGGAACAAGCACGAAAAGAAGGATTGACCACACTTGACCAGGCAGTTGTTGGTGAGTATCTGAAGAAACATCGCTCATTTATCGAACACCGCAGGAAAAATGTATTGTTTGGCAAAAGCCGGACAAGTGCCTACATACTGAATTATGACATGCTCAAAGACCAGGGCATCGAATTGGAAAGGATAACCTTATAAAATACAAAACTATGCAGTTTTACTTTAGCTATGTGTGTATTAAAGCAAAAATCGTCCTCATTTCCTCAATCTTTATGAGGATAGATATTAATAGATTGATATATAATACTATATATTTTTTTACTCTTAAAATAAGTGAGGACGGGTGAGGGATGGACGAGGGATAAATGAGGGACGAGTGAGGGAAAAACGGCTCTCGTCCCTCACCTGTCCTCATTATCCTCATTTTATTTTATTGATAATAAGGTATATAGCTAAAAAGTGAGGGATGAGGACGGTTTTATAAAATTACCATTGTCCACAGAAAAGCATATTTCATTGAGAAAGAAATTCACACATAAAATATTGAGGGATGGCAATTGAAATAGTTAATAAAATGATTCAATTTCTTATTCGTTTTACTTATATTTGACGAATTAAGGTCAAGCTAATATAGATAAAACTAAAAAATGACAAGTTTTGGCGATTTTATAAAACATGAAAGAGAAAAACGAGGTTGGACTCAAACCGATTTCGGAGCAAAACTCAGCATAAATTCAACAAAAATTAGCAGAATTGAAAATAATCGTGATTTATTAAATGCTGCAAAACTACCTAAACTTTCCAAAATATTTGAAATTGACCTTGCAGAATTAAAGGAACTCTATTTTGGAGACAAGTTTGCTAAAGAAGCCTATAAAAATGGCTGCTCTGAAAAAACATTTGCTGTTGCTGAAAAAACAGTACAATATTATCGAGCGAAAAATATTAAACAAGCAAAATTAAATTTAGAATAGTAAAATCATGCCACATAAAAAACTAATTAAATATTTAGGTTTTGTCCCGAAAGAGAACACTTCGGGGATATATCTAAAAAAATATGCTGGTTGTGGAGATTACAGTATAGAGATTGATTTTGAAAATGAAAAAATCAATTACGGAAACCTTATTACTTCAGAAAGTAAAACAACTCAAAATTTTTCTCAAAAAGAAAATTGGGTTGTACTGGAATGTGTTGATAGATTAATCACTAAAGGATACCAACCACAAAATATTGTATTAGAAAAAACATGGGCAACAGGACATGGGACTAGTGGTAGGTTAGATATACTTATTACCAGGAATGATGGTACAGCCTACCTAATGATTGAATGTAAAACATGGGGGGCAGAATTTGATAAGGAACTAAAAAAGATAGAAAAAGATGGAGGTCAGCTCTTTACTTATTTTCAACAGGATAAAAATGCTGACATTCTAATGCTGTATGCATCAGAATTTGATAAAACTGAGGTCAATTATAAAAATATAATCGTAAAAATTGAAGAAGATTATCGTCAGACAGGTAATGTTAAAGACTTGTTTGAACGGTGGAACAAACTACCTAAAACTAATGGTATTTTTGAAAATTGGGTAACACCATACGAATATCAAAGCAAAGCATTAACCAAACGTGATTTAAAAGTATTAAAGCAAGAAGATAGTAGCTTTATATTTAATCGTTTTTTGGAGATTCTTAGACACAATGTCGTTTCAGATAAGCCAAACGCATTTAATAAAATATTTACGTTATTTCTTTGCAAAATTGTTGATGAGAATAGAAATGAAGATGACCAACTCCATTTTCAATGGATTGAAGGTGAAGATAATCACATTTCATTCCAAAAAAGGTTGACAGACCTCTACCGCAGAGGAATGAAAGAATTGTTAGAAAAGCAGGTTACTGATGTTAGTGATACTGAATTTGATGCACGGTTTCAACAAATTGAAGATAAATTCCGTTCAGAGATAAAAGATATTTTTACTGAACTCAGGTTAAAAAAGAACAATGAATTTGCAATTAAGGAAGTTTATGATGATGAATCATTTAACGAAAATGCAAAAGTTGTTAAAGAAATAGTTGAACTGCTACAAGTATATCAATTAAGATACAATTATCGTCAACAGTTTTTGAGCGATTTTTTTGAATTGCTTTTAACTACAGGATTGAAACAGGAATCAGGACAGTTTTTCACTCCTGTACCTATTGCACGTTTTATTTTGCGTAGTATTCCAATTAATCAGATTACAGAACAAAAACTACAGGAGGGTAATAAAAATGATTTACTACCTATAATAATTGACTACGCAGCGGGTAGCGGTCATTTTGTCACAGAATCAATGGAAGATGTTCAGAAATACATTGATTCATTAGATGAGAATAGCTATACTCCTACTACAAAAAGAGCCATTAAAAAATGGAAAACCGACCAGTTTGATTGGGCAGAAGACTATGTTTATGCCATTGAAAAAGACTATCGTTTGGTAAAAACAGCTAAAGTTAGCTGTTACCTGCATGGCGACGGATTGGCAAAAGTAATTCATGGTGATGGATTGGGCGATTTCACTACATCGAAGGAATTTAAAGACTTGTTAAAAGTTGCAGATAGAACTTATCCTCAAGACAATAAACAGTTCGACCTAGTTGTATCTAACCCTCCCTACTCAGTATCAGCCTTTAAAGGTTCGATGATTGAAGAAGGAAAAGCTAAAGATGCTTTTGATTTATACTCTAGGCTCACCGACCAAAGTAGTGAAATTGAATGTTTATTTATTGAACGAACTAAGCAATTACTGAAAGATGGAGGTATAGCTGGTATTATATTACCAAGTAGTATTTTAAGCAATTCAGGAATTTATAGCCACACAAGGGAAATCATATTTAAATATTTCGAAATTATTGCCATTACAGAATTGGGTAACAATACTTTTATGGCTACCGGAACCAATACAGTGATACTATTCTTACGGCGCAGAAACAATGCCGATTGGGTAAATATTCGTGCATCAGTAGATAAATTTGCAGTAAACCAACAAGATGTAACCATTAATGGAATTGAAAAACCAATAAGCAAATATCTTGCTCATGTTTGGGAAGGAATCTCCTATGACGATTATCTTACCTTGATACAAAAGCAACCCAACAAAACAATTGAAAAACACGAGCTTTATAAAGAATATCACAAAAAAATAAAAGCTAAGAATGAGCAAGAAAAAAACAACGCCATTCTTAACATTGAGCTTGATAAACTATTTTATTTTATCATGGCTTATCCACAAAGAATTGTATTGGTAAAATCGGGTGAAAAAGATTCTGAAAAACAATTCTTAGGTTATGAATTCAGTTACCGTAGAGGAAGTGAAGGAATACACCCTATACAGAGAATGAAAACAATTGATGAATGTACAAGTTTGTACGATGTCGATGCTTTTGAAAATCCGGAAAAGGCAAGTACCTATATTTACAAAACTTTTAAAGGCGAATACGATTTTGAAATTGACGAATCGTTGCAAAAAAATATTAGTCAGCATGAATTAGTAGATATGATGACTTTTGACCGGGTGGAATTTGAAAAATCAATTTCACTGGCCGTTAAAAAAAAAGCAAAATATAAAACTAAGTGGAATAATGTTAGCTTAAAGGATTTCTGTCTAAAGATAACAGATGGTTCTCATAATCCTCCAAGAGGAATCGCCAAAGGTATTCCAATGTTGAGTTCAAGAAATATCAATGACGGTAAAATAAGCTTTGATAATATAAGATATATTTCAGAAGAAGACTTTAAAATAGAAAATAAAAGAACTCAGATTGAGAATGGCGATATTCTTTTAACTATTGTAGGAGCTATTGGAAGAGTAGCTGTTGTACCTGATAATATACCTCCATTTACTTTACAGCGCAGTGTTGCTGTGCTTAAGCCAGATGTTAATATTATATCAAGCAAGTATTTAGAAAGCATTTTAAACTCAATTACTCTTCAACAAATCTTTAATCATATTGCACATGGCGTTGCTCAAAAAGGAATTTATTTAAATGAATTAGGTGGCATCCAAATTCCTTTACCTCCGAAAAATATTCAGAATAAGATTGTTGCTGAAATTGAAAAATTAGACCAGAATGAAGCAGGATTAATTAATAATATATCTAGCTTCGAAAATGAAATAAAGGATAAAATTAGAGGACTTTCACAATACTCCAATTTCCTTCTTGGAGATATTGCAGAAAATTTAGATAGCAAAAGAAAGCCAGTGACTAAAGGACATAGAATTGGTGGCGAAATTCCTTACTATGGAGCTTCTGGCGTAGTTGATTATGTTTCTGAGTACCTTTTAGATGATTTTGTTCTTCTCATTTCTGAAGATGGTGCAAACTTAAAATCAAGAGTTAGCCCAATTGCATTTACAGCTTCAGGAAAAATGTGGGTTAACAACCACGCTCATATCTTAAAATTCAATGATTCAGCCACGCATAAATTAGTCGAACTTTATATTAATGATACTGATATATCAGAATTTATTACAGGGCAAGCACAACCTAAATTAAATCAGCAGAATTTAAATAGGATTAAGATTCCATTACCTGATTTAGATACCCAAAAACAAATTGTTCAGGAGATAGAGAAAATTGAAAGTCAGATTTCAGTCTTAAAGAAACAATTAGAACAAATTCCAAAGCAGAAAGAACAGATATTGAAGAAACATCTGGAATAGAGCCTATAACTAAACCAAAAGTTTGAAACTTTTGGTTTAGTTATAATTCAAATTGAATATTTGGGATGTGAAAAGGTAATGTTCTTAAAAATGGTTGTGATTAATTCATTTTTTTCATCCAGGGCAATTTTACTTTTTGAAAATCCTCAAATGACTTAATGTATTCCAAAGCCCAATTAATTCCAGCATCAATCTGTGATTCCAATGTTTCTTCGGAGTATTCAAATTTCTTAATATTATTGTGTCTGTGATACAAATCCTCAAACATCCAAGTAGCTCCTTCACCTTTGCGTTGCAACACTATCGTCGTAAGTTCAGCTATCTTTGATATATGAGGAAACTCATATAAATGCCCAGTCGGTTCACTATTTTCAATAATTATAAATCTTGACGATAATCCAAACCTTAGAACTTTTTGAATAATACTTTCTCCGAGTCTATCGGATTGTTCTTTAATTATATACGTGTAAAATCCATGGTTATCTAGGTGAGATTGTATTCGTTTCAATAACTCAAGCCCTTCTCCAGTATCTTTGCCAAGTATTAAAACGCTGTCTGAATTTTCTAGCATGAAATTTGCTCTTTCAAAAACTGCATCGAAAGCCAGATTGATATTCGTTTCAAGATTCTTCGGTTCTATACTGGTAGTCTCAACTAAAGTCCACCGCACAAAAATATGTACTTCATCTTCATCGTCTATTTCTTCATCAATATAGGGTGCGCCCTCAGTTCTTAGTCGCCTTATTGCCTTTATCATTGCTTCAGAAAATACGGAAGCATGATATTTATGGAACCAGTATTTTGTATAAATGTGTTCCTCTATACGGATATGTAATTTATCTTCAATACGATAGATTGAACATTGCGGGAAATTGTTTTCAAATATGTAATACTCAACCTTTTCGTCCAATCTTACTAAATCAAGTTTAACGAATTCAGAAAAACTTATTTCTTCAGAATTATCCTCGTAATCTATGTGTTTTGAGTCTGTCATTTTATATCTCGAATTGTACGAAATATATCTAAAATATTACTATTTGTTGCTTTTTTCTACCAAAATCAACGTTCTATTTGTTAGATTTGCGATAAATAATGAATTAAAAAGATTGAATTTGACAATAAACGAATAAGAAGCGAAGATATATTATAATACTTTAAGACTTAATCTCTTAGTAACCGAAAATCGCCAGTTTTTAATACTACCAAGAGTTCAAGTACGGGCGTGGCCTGTGCTGCTTGGTAGTTGGGTGTCTGGCGATACCTCGGTTGCTAGTGGTTTCCGTGCCACGCTTCTTTTTAATCCGATTCAGAATGAAAAATTTATATGTTTGGTTACAAAGTGAGGTAAATGAATCGCTTGAATTATTGGATAACGAAATTATAAAAGATAGAGCTGATGAAATTGTCTTTTCGTCAAGTAAGGAGTTCCTGATAAAAAGCAAAGATGTATTGAATAGAATGGTTGAATTGTTATCTGAATACGACTTGGATATAATGAAGCTGATAAATTTGATTGCCAAACTAAAAACAGAGGGTAATGATGCCGATGAAGATGCCATCATTCAATCTATGATTCTGAAAATGTTGGAAACAAGCTCCCTGGAAACCAAATCTCGCTAAATTTTTCTATCTTTATATAGCTAATTGTCAAGGGTATAATGTTTTTAATTATGCCCAATACATATTCCAATTCATTAAAAATGAGCCTCCTATCGGGGCTTTTCGTGTTTATAGCCGTTTGTGGTTTTACTATTTATTGCGTTATACTTTGTTTTATTCTCTGCAATACGCTGGTAATATGGTGGTATTCTCATAGTATTACCTACTTTTTTCAAAAGCAGTCTCTTTTTTCATCAAAATATCTAAAAACAGCCTCCAAAACCCCTAATACTTCGGCAAGTTGGCAACAATTTTTTGGAAGCTTGATAAACTACATAAAAAGCGCTCGTTATTTTTCCCAATATTCAAAAAAGCGTTTAAAATATTGTCTTAAAGTCCTCAAAAGCAGTCTGTATAAGCCAAAAAGTATTCAAATGACCTCAAAAGCAGTTGAGATATACTCTACAAGGCTACTATTCTCAATATTTCAGGTGCGTTATGGCTCATTTTTTAACCCAAATCCTACGCTATGATAATACGCAGAACCATATTAAAACAGGATTTGGTAAAGAAACTTTACCCCGATAGCGTTTCCGTTGATGCAGCTATGCAACAATTACGAAGAGATATTGAATTGTGTCCTCAATTAAAAGAGCAGATTGCAAATACAGGACACACCAAACGCCATTACTACAACAAACAACAGCTCCTCTTAATCCTGGAACATTTTTGTATAACACTTGAAGAATTTGAACAGCTATGAAGTATTTCTTAGGCATAACCGATATTGAACAAGCCAAACTACATTACAGAAAATTAGCAAAGCAACTGCACCCCGACAAGGGCGGAACTGCCGTTGACTTTCAGCAAAGCTGAATACAAGGAATTTATTTTAAGCTTGCAGCAAGAACAAAAGGTATTTACTCCCTCAAATAAAGGTATATCAGTTGAAAAGGAATTGATAAACGAATTGGGTAAGCTTGCCAAATTCCTCATAAAAAAACAAGTTCCGCAAGATTACTTGCGTCAGAAAATGCAAACAACGGATTCCCCTCTAAAGAAAGGTCTAATTGGTTGTATTTTGAACACGTTGGATAATCTTAAATAATTCAGTATAGAAAATATTATTCTACATTTTTTTTTTTAAAAAAAAACTATGTATACTTGCAATGGTTTTTGTAGCAATAAAACTAATTATATCGAAATACCTTACTTCAATATATTCTTATTTTGCTTCATATTTATTTAAGGTATTTTATAGTAATTTGTATTTAATACTCTAAAAATCATTGATATATAATTTATTGAAATAATTTTATTAGCCTTAACTTAACTTTGAATTTAATTAGCCCTATACAAGAATCATTTAGTTCTATAAAACAGAATAAGACCAGAAGCGTGCTAGCAGGATTCGGAGTTGCTTGGGGAATATTTATTCTGATTTTATTATTAGGTGCAGGAAATGGTTTTCAGGAAGGAATACTTCAATTGTTTAGTTCTTTTGCAAAAAACAGTGTATTCATTTATGGAGGTCATGTATCTGAAAAAAAATTAGATAAATCAATTCAGCACAAGAAAATACTCTTTAATGATTTAGATATTAAAATAATCACAGAACGCTATCCGGAAATAGAATTCATATCACCCGAAGTAATTTTTCGAGGCAATTCTCTAACTACCTATCAACAAAACACAACATATCCACAAATCAAAGGAGTTCTTCCTGATTACTTCAATGTCAGAATTATTGAGCCGGAAAAGGGTCGTCTTATCAATATGCTTGATAATAAAGAATATCGTAGGGTTGCTCTGATTGGCAAACAGATAGCTAATCAGTTATTCCCTGACGAAGAGCCTTTGGGAAAAGATATCAATATTGCGGGTTCGTTTTTTAAGATAGTAGGGGTAATAGAAAAAGGCTCTCTTTTTACGCAGAACGAACAAAGCGTAGTTTATATCCCATATAACACCTTTAATGATTGCTTAACATCAGCAACAGAATACAATACTTTGGTTTTAACTTTATCAAAAAAAACAGATGCAACAGCTTTTGAGAACAAAATAAGGGAATTTCTTGGCCGACGAAAAGGATTTGATACAGAGGATAAAAAAGCAATTTTTATTCTGAACTTTGAAAACCAGGTAAAAATGTTTGACAAGTTGTTTAAAGGGATCAACCTGTTTCTCTGGTTAATTGGCCTTTGTCTTCTTTTAAGTGGGATTGTTGGTATTGGTAATATTATGTTGGTTATTGTAAAAGAAAGAACATATGAAATAGGAATACGCAAAGCTATTGGAGCTGAATCTCAATCAATTGTTTGGATGATAATAACTGAATCAATAGTAATTACTTCAATAGCAGGAATTATTGGGTTATTAATTGGTGGAGGTATTATCGGAATCTTAAATTGGGTAATAGAGTCTTTTTTCACAGACAATGATTCATTGTTTACTGAAGCAAGCATTGATTATGCAGTAATAGTGTTTTCATTATTTATTTTAATGTTATCCGGAATAATAGCAGGCTTTATTCCGGCAAAAAAAGCAGCTGGTATAACTCCTGTTGAAGCAATCAGGAATTAGAAATAGATTAAGACAATTAATTAATGAAGAAAATAGTAAACATTATATTGGTTTTAGTTATCACATCTATTATTGGTTTAATAGTATGGAAGAATAGCAATTATAAGAAAAATGCAAAAACAATAAAAACAGAACAACCATTTGTAACAACTATTGAAGAAAAACGCTTCATACCAGGAAATCTATACCCTCAAACAGAGATTGATATTAAATCTCAAATATCAGGAACCTTAGAAAAAGTCTTTGTGAGAATTGGAGATAAAGTTGAAATAGGAGATGATATTGCCCAAATAAAATTAATTCCTGACCCATCAAATTTGGAGAGAGCAAAAAGCAACCTAAATTCTGCGAAAATCAATTACGAGAACAATAAGAAGGTTTATGATAGAAATCTGGAGTTATATAATAAGGCTGTAATACCTGCAATTGAATTTGAAGGATATAAAAGAGCGTTAGACTTGAGTATGGAGCAATATAAATCAGCTCAAAATCAACTAACTCTTATCTTGGAAGGTACGGTTCGTGATTCAGATGTATCAAATATTATTAAAGCAACAGCAGCGGGAACTATTATTGACCTGCCATTAAAAGAAGGATCTTCCGTTATTGAACGTAATAATTTTAATAATGGAACTACCATTGCTACGGTGGCTGATATTGACACTTTTATATTTAGAGGAATGGTGAATGAGAGCGACATGGAACATCTATACATGGGTATGAACCTAAGTCTGAATTTTACAGCTTATAAGAATCAGGTAAGGAACGCTTCGCTTTATAAAGTATCGGCTAAGGGAAGAGAAGAGCAAGGTATAATGAAGTATTTTATTGAAGCTAAGTTTAGCCTCGTTGATGATTCTCTGGTTATTCGTTCGGGTTATTCTGCTAATGCTGAAATTGTATTACAAAAACAGGTTGATATCTTGGCCATAAAGGAAAAATATCTCCAATTTCAAAATGATACAGCCTACGTTACTGTTGTAAAACCGGAGGGTAAGGAAGAAAAACGTTTTTTAACTACAGGGCTATCTGACGGAATAAATATTGAAATAAAGAAAGGATTAAAAGAAAACGAAAAAATTTTAACAAATGACATCTAATTATTTAAGAACATCACTGTTTTTATTTGTTCTGCTATTAAGCCCAGGAATTTTCTATATATCATGCAATGCTGCAATTTTAGATATTCAAAACAAAAATTGTAAATATACTATAGTATTTCCTGCAGGGTTCGATACAATACCTATGGATACGCTAAACAATAGGTTTGGTATTGGTACTGTTGATGCGGGGTTTTATGATACTTCAAATAATAACTATTTCGATGGAGAATACATACAGTATGTTTTTTTACCTACTACTAAAACATTAAACCAATTTCCTTTTAAACAATTGGCTAACGATTTTTCGAAAAGTGTTAAAATAGGCGAAACTCAAAAACAAACAGATTCACTTGGTTTGGTTACTACTGCTTTTGAGGTCGATGATATTAAACAGTGCTTTTACGTTTCAGGTAAGTTTATAACGGACATAAAAGAAATAGATTTTAATCAGGTAGTAATACCAACAAAATTCGGATTGTTAAAGGTTATTCGTTATTCGAAAAATAGCTGTGATGGTATGAATGCTTTTACTCAAGAAGTAATTGCAAACACCAGAATAGCTGATAACTTTAAATATTCTCAGCCATCATCAGAATCCAAATTGAACCTTTGGAAGATTGCGATAGCTTTTGCTTTTGCAATAGCTGTGTATTTTATTATTTTATACTTCCCTAATCTCAGAAAAAAAATCACCGCCAAATAAAGCACCCCTTAAAATGAAAGCCCTAACAAGAATTCTCATCATAATACTTTTGGTTTTATGCCATTTCCAAAGCTCAGATATACAAGTATGGACAAATGTTATATTATATCTTGTTGTAACTGTTTTATTTGTATTAACAACTATTGGTACGTGGAAATCAAATGCTGACTTTAAGATTACTGTCCCTGAGGTATTGATAGGGGTATTTATTATTTATTTGATTGCAAATAATGCTTTCAAAGGGACATTGTTGAGTAATGAACGATTATTAAATTATCTGATTTGCTTTTCTATTTATATTCCCTTAAAATACTTGAATAAGAGAGATAACGAGCTTATTAAATATGTATTTTATGGGATTTTATTAGGGCTATCAATAGAACTAACTGTTGGTTTCGGACAATTGTTTGGCTTAGTACCTAGTTCAAATTCCAGATTCGTTTTAGGTGGTTTGTTTGGAAACCCGGGAGCTTTTGGCGGGTATTTAGCTATTGTTTTTCCTATTCTGTTGGCAAGCGTTATTATTTACAAAGACCGATTCAAATCTGAAAATTTATTGTATGCAGTTATCCTTGGACTTTGCTGTACTTTGTGTTTGTTAATTTTAAGTGATTCTCGTGGAGCTTGGCTTGGGTCTCTTGTAGGAACGTTATTTGTACTTAATCACAAATTTAGGATAGTTGAATATGCAACTAGCATTTTAAAATCAAAAGCGTCAAAATGGATAGCAGGAATAATTCTGAGCGTTTGTATCGTTTCTATATGTTTTGCGTTGTATCAATATAAACCCGATTCTGCTTATGGAAGAGTATTTATATGGAAAACAAGCAAATCGATGATTCTCGACAATCCAATATCGGGAAATGGATTTGGCTTTTTTAAATCAAATTATGGCAAAACACAAGCACGATACTTTCTTAACAATAATGCTTCTGAAAATGAGATACAAGTAGCGGATTACGTAACATTAGCATATAACGAATTTCTTGAAATGTTAATTGAATCGGGGATAATTGGTTTGATATTGTTTTTATCACTTTTATATTTTGCATTAATAAAAAACAACATTCAAATCAATGCCGGATACCATTTTGCAGCCAAAGCTTCGTTAATCTCATTACTTGTATTAAGTATGGTTTCATACCCTTTCAGGTTTATGCCCAATTTAATGATAATGCTAGTTTGCCTCTTTGTATTATTGAAAACGAATAATTTTAGAAAATATACAATCACAAGATATAAAAAACCATTTATTTCAGTTGCTTTACTCTGTGTTTTTAGCATTCTATTTCTTTGTTTTAGGCAAAATTATGGTAAATACCTTTTTCGTATTGGCTATTCGAAAGTGATAAGCCATGAAATAGATAACGGAATAATATCGTATAAAAAGGCATTGCCGATACTACAATATAATGGAGAGTTTCTGTTTTATATTGGTTCTGCATATTATCAAAAGCAAAATTTCACTGAGAGTATAGGATATCTCAAAAAGGCTAGCTCTCTTTCCAGTGAACCTAACGCATTTATAACTTTAGGTAATGCATTGAAAGAAGAAAAACGATATAAAGAAGCAGAACAAGCTTACCTTACAGCAAGTGGGATTACCCCATCAAAATTATATCCAAAGTACCTTTTGGCAAAACTTTATATAGAAATGAAAGAAACAGACAAAGCCTTTGATATTGCAACCTTTATTATAAAAGCAAATGAAAAAGTGCATACAACAGCAGGAAATCAAATAAAAGAGGAAATGCAAACATTAATTGAGCAATATCAGGAACATTAATTTATGTACAGAATAAAAACATTTTGCCACAAATGGCGGAATTAATAAATAAATAATTTTTTTTAATTAAATTTTTCTTAAAATGAAAACAAACAAAAAAGCGATTTTAGGTTTCGCAGTAGCAATGATTTTCTCTCTTGGTTTTATGCAGGGGATGAGTACAAAAAGCAATCAAGATGTTGCTATACAACAACTGGGAGGAGCTTGTGCAATTGGGGCTACTTATGCTGAAGATGGCGGTGCATTAGAGGCAGGCTTGAATTATGGAGCCAATGTATTAGGTGGGTGTGCTGGCGGCATGGCTGGAGTAGGAATAGGTGCTGCTGTTGTTACAACAACTAATCCTGTTGGTTGGGGATATTGGGTAGCTACAGGTGTAGTAGCATTGTAAAGTATAGAAGGATTGTCAGTTTAATTCTTTCTTTAATTTATAGAGGAAGGTAGGAGAATTGACAATTCTTCTTTCCTAAATGTTTAATATAGAACAATGGATAATATGTCAAAAATCAAATCCTAACTTCTGTAGTAAAGTTTAATAGAATATTTTTTAATACTGATATTTATATTCAATAATTATGAAAGAAAATTATAAAAAAAATAAAATTGTAATTCTTACTGGTAGTATTGTTGCAATTACAACGTTTATTCTCTTGAAAATTTTTCTTGATGGAAAAATGATTGAGATACCTAAAGGTACACTTGAAGGCAGAATCATTACTATTGTAGGGTACGGAGCAATTATAATTGCGACTTCCCTTCTTGCATTTGTGACACTATTAATATTGAAAAAAAAATCAAAGCTACTTAAGTGAGAATCTTTAGCATTATAGATCCCGAGCGTAACAGGCAATTAAAGTTATTATCTATCTGTGTTGTTTCTGCTTTTTTTATTTGGTTTATACCTTTTGTTTTAAGAATGTCGATTGATGATAGTAAGCATGAAACTAAAATTGACAAAACAAATAATTCAACAAATGTTTTAACAGATGTCTTTAAAGCTCATTCTGCCGGGAACCACAGTAAGGTATTTGTTTTAATTCTTAGCAACAACTTAAAAGTTGCGATGATAAATATTTTAGGAGGTGTTCTTATAGGTATAGGTACATTGGGGAGTTTAGCTCATAATGGCTTCTTTGCTGCTGACATGTTTTGTTCCGTTCATAAAAGAGGTATGAGCTGGAGTAGGATAATTGAATACACGGCTCCTCATAGCCTTGAAATGATTGGGATTTGGCTTTCGGGGGGCTTGGGTTTCTATATTGCTATAACAATAATAAATATGATGCTTAAAAATAAGCAGCCTAAATTAATAGATTTAAAAATTATTATTGGGAGTGTCATTGCTGTAGTGTTAATAATTTCTTTATCTGCTTATATAGAGGCATTTGTAAGTATGGTCTAATAAAAAGTATAATGAATTTAAATATAAAAGTGAATAATATTCCAAAATATTGGGTTTTGGCAATTGTATTTGTTTATGGATTATTAATGTCTCAATATCTGGACATTGTTACAAAAGCAGTATCTCCTATGAGTAATAGGTTTATAAATTCCACAATGTACGATTACATTGTCACTTTCAATATTATTAATGTTATATTAAGTGCTTTTGCAGTATGGATACTCAGTACTTTTTTATTCCACATGTTTTCAATATTACTGGGTGGTGAAGCTGACTTTAAATCTTTTATCAAATATTCTGGAATAATATATATATTCCCTTCAATTGGATTTGCTATCTGTTTGATTTTATTTGAATCAATAGAATTACCTAAAGATGATATTGAAGCTTTTTTTGAATCAAATTCTATATTAGTTTCAATAAGTTGGATTATTAATATCAGTTCTTCCTTGTGTTTTATTTTATTAATTCCCATCATAAAATATCTTTATAAACTTAACTGGATAAAAGCAATAGGCGCTTTGGCAATTCCATTAGGTTCGATTTTTCTGTTGGGGCAATTCTTTTCCAATTATGTGCTATAAATCTTATCTGGTTTGAGCAAATTTAGAATAAATGAAATGAAAAATTTTGAGACAAAATTAACCCTAATTATGCTGCCCCTTATTTTGGTCGCCTTGGGTGCTATGATAGGGGTCATTTTTATGAATCTTAATGCTACAATAGCTCTAGTACTTGTATCTACCTGTATAACAGGATTAGCATTTAGCATGTATTGGTTTAAAAATAAAGGTGCTAAATTAAAATTGAGAAAAATATTTAGTATTGAGAATAGTAAAACGAAAAATATTAAAAAAGTTTTACGCTTTATAATGTTTGCTGTTTTCATTGCTTACATCTTTTTCTCAAATAAATTAGGATTGGGTTTTGGGATAACCTCTGTTGTGATTATTCTTTTTATATTGCTCAATGCTTTTGTTCTTCAAAATAGAGTGTTAGCGATTGATTATAATGGCATCCATAGTCCTTTTAAGTGGAATTTAAAATGGGGAAAGATAAAAAAGTACAAACTAGACAGGGATACAAATACTCTTTTTGTTGAAAAAGTAGATGGCCAAACAAAACAAGTCACAGGTATTAAAGAGGAGGATTTTGAAGAGGTTGAAAATATGTTTAAACGGTTTTATGATGAGAAAAAATAATAGTCTGCCAAAAACTGTTGTTTTAACAGGTAGCATAATCGCAATAGTAACCTTTGTCCTCTTAAAAATTTTTCTTGATGGAAAAATAGTAGATATTCCCAATGGAACTTCCAAAGGGGCGATTGTTTCTGCCGTTGGATATATAGTTATAATAATTACAACAGTCACAGTTGCTGTGTTTGTGCTTTACTTAATAAAAAACAAACTTTTCAAGAATTCAAATTGTAGAAAAATCAAGAGAAAGAAGGCATACTTTATTTAATCCTTTACATGTCATTAAACTGGATAAATACAAATAAACAAATGGAGAAATTTACATGCCCAAATTGTAAACAAAAAATTTCATTTAAAGAAGCATTTGCTTTTAAAAGAAATCGTGATTTTTTTTGTGAGAAATGTTCAGCTAGGCTAAAGCCTAAATATATGAAATCATTCAATTTTGGTGTAATAATCGGTTTTATTTCAGTTGTGCTACCAGCACAATTTTTTTTATTTTTTGAAAGAAACTTGTTATGTGCTTTAGCAATTGGTGTTTGCACGGGGACATTGGCTTTTCTATCAATTGTTTATCATACCTATAAAACTACAGAATTTAAAGAAGCCTAAACTCTTGACAGGTTTGGTATTTTGACTGTAGGATTAATAATTAATCATATAATGAATTCTTTCAAAATAGTTATCATGTTGCTATTGTTTTTACATAGCAACAATATTTTTGCGCAAAACAATAAGTGGTCGTTGGAAAAATGTATTGCTTATGCCAAGGAAAACAATTTACAAATTAAGCAATTAAGTTACGATGCTGATATTGCCCGAACCAACTTAAATACAGTTAAAAATGCTTACCTACCGGAAATTAATGCAGGATTGAGCCAGCGGTATCACATAGACCGTACGATGAATCCATATTCCGGAGTATACTCAAAGAACAACAGGCATATTGGGAGTGTTTCGGTTAATGCAGGTATAGATATTTTCGAAGGTTTTAAACGGAGAAATAATGTTCATGCAAAAGATTTTTCCTTAAAAGCCGTATTGTTTGATATTGAAAAAGCAAAGAATAATTTAAGTTTAAATATTACCTCTGTTTTTCTGGAGTTACTGTTTTATGATGAGTTGATTAAAAATAATTCAGTACAAATTGAGCAGACTATTGATCAGGTAGCAATAGCCAAAGAGTTGGTAAATTCTGGAATAAAAACAGATTCTTATTTGTTGGATTTTTTTACTCAAATGGCACAGGATTCATTGAACTTGGTTGTGTCTAAAAATGGCTACCAATCAAAGTTAATAGACCTTATTCAATTATTGGATATTAAAGATACTAACGGATTTGATATTATTATTCCAAAAAACTTAAAATGGCAGCCAACAGCCAATAAAGCTGTTGATGATTACTATAATGTGGCCTTAGAAGTATTACCTGAAATTAAAAGTGCCCAATATCGTCTACAAAATGCTGAAAGCAACGTAAAATACATAAAAGGCAATAGGTTTCCATCTCTATCATTTGAAGGTTATTGTGGTACAAATTATTCGAGTAACAGTACCTTGTTTAATCAACAGGGAGAGGCCATTGATTATTTATACTATAACCAGTTAAATGATAATATCAATATGTACTTTGGATTGCGATTAACCATTCCTGTTTTTAATCGGTTTAGTATCAGAAACTCAGTAAATATTGCCAAAATTAACTCGTCAAAAATGGCTGCCAATATTCAGCTTACCAATCAAAATGTATATCAGGAGGTACAAAAGGGATATTACGATTTTATAGCTGCCAAAGAACAAATGATGTCTGTAAAAAAGCTATTGGATGCTACGGAACTCTCCCATTATCATGCAAATGAAAAACTTAAAGCCGGTATTATATCTGTTTATGATTATGGTACAGTAAAAACACAGCTAGTAAAAGTTACCTCCCAGTACTTACAGGCAAAATATGAATATATTTTTAAAATGAAAATATTGGATTTCTATACAGGGATTCCTATATCACTAGAAAACTAAAGGATGATTAAACTCAGAGACATTCATAAAAGCTATAGCTCAGGAAATGCAAGTTTGCATGTTTTAAAAGGAATTGACCTGGAAGTTAAGGAAGGTGAAATGGTTTCTATTATGGGAGCTTCCGGTTCTGGTAAATCTACCCTTTTAAATGTGTTGGGCATTTTAGATAAATGCGATAAAGGTGAATATCAATTAGACGGTATTAACATTAACCATCTGAGCGAAAAGGAAGAAGCCTTTTATCGTAACCGTAAATTAGGTTTTGTCTTTCAAGATGCAAGTCTGATTACATATAAAAATGCATTAGATAACGTTGCACTTCCGTTATATTACCAAAATATTTCTAAGAAGAAGAGAAACAAGATAGCTCTTGAATATCTCGACAAAGTTGGCTTAACGGCCTGGGCACATCATTTACCTTCTGAATTATCAGGAGGACAACGACAAAGAGTAGCGATTGCAAGAGCACTAATTTGTAATCCTCAAGTAATTTTAGCAGATGAACCAACTGGTCAGCTCGATTCTATTACTTCTCTGGAAATAATGGAATTACTGAAAGAGATTAACAATGAAGGGATTACTGTAATTATTATAACTCATGAACATGACATTGCTGAAATGACTAACCGTATTGTTTATATTAAAGATGGAATTATTGAATAGTTTTAGGTTGCAATTGATATGTCATCTATTCTTACATAATACATTATCAAACGCTTGTATCTAAATAACCGTTGTAGATTTATGGGTTTTAATATTTACCAAAATGAGATTGTCGAACTAGATAATTTATCCATAAAAGAAAGGTGCTCAGCAAACAAGTTCCTTCAAACACTTACAAACGCCCTCAAGTTCCATTAAACCCCAACACGCCTACCATAAGCCTACTATATGTTTGTTTCCACTATGGAAGCAAGCACAAAGAAAATATTAGGCACGTTAGCAGTTGTAGCAGCCGTTGGAGGTGGTTTCTACCTCGTAAAGAAAGGCAAAAAGCTCCTTGCCGGGGCAAAAATGAACTTCGCCCTTTTAGGTTTTCGCATACACAAGATGAATCTTCAAGAGGTTCAGTTTGCAGTTAAACTACGCTGTTACAATCCCACTAAAGCTCCCATCACATTAGCCGTTAACCAGGTTGTTGCAAATTACAAAGGTTCGGCTGTTGCTTATTCTACCCCCGATATTAAAGGACTTACCATTGGTGCAGGCAAAACACAAGAGCCTGAAATCGTTTTTCAAGTGCCATACCTGAACCTAATGGGTAAAGGTCTTACTCTTTCCGTGCTTTCCAATACTCAGCAGCTTAAAGCTGATATGACTTTCACCATGACCATCAGCGTTAATGGCGAAACTCTTACTACTACGCAATCATTATCAGAGGACGAAAATATGAACGGA
>JBNKRV010000285.1:0-45942 GCA_050296935.1 Marinilabiliaceae bacterium
TTATCCTTACATCAATAAGCGTAAGTGCTAAACGGCTTATAAACAATTCATTACAAAATCGGAGCAATTTTACGAATTTTTGCAATTGAAAAAATCCGCTAATTTAGAAAGTTAAAAACAGGTTTTTAGACGTCCCCATAAGTACATTTGTGCCCAAATGAGTCAGTTCGATTACATAAAGGATATTGCTAGATATGGTCTTGAGAATGATCAGGAACAACTTCTGGAGGTCTTGAATAAGCTTATTGAGCATTCAAGACAAACCAGAAAGACCAATTTTGCTTTGCAATTACAGTCCATTTTAAAGGAAGGATTACGTAGTCAACAGAATAAAGGTCTTACTAAAGTTGGTTCTAAGAAATATTTCTTACGTGAGGATGATAGAGAAATTAATGAGTTGATCATTGAAAAACTGACTTCTGATTATACCTTTGACAATCTTGTTTGTGCTGAGGATATTCAGGAGGAATTAAAATACTTTGTAAAAGAACATCAAGGTATTGATATACTAAAGCAATTTGATTTACCTGTCTCTAATCGAATTCTATTTTACGGTCCTTCCGGTTGTGGCAAAACATTGGCATCATATGTTCTGGCAGGAGAACTTGATAAAATGATGTATGTCATTAATTTGGGAGCTATTGTATCTTCAAAGTTAGGCGAAACGAGTAAAAATTTAGCAAAGATATTCCGTAGAGCATCCAGTGAAGATTGTATTATTTTTTTGGATGAATTTGATTCTTTAGGCAAAGTGCGCGATTACAGCCAGGATCATGGTGAAATGAAAAGGGTTGTTAATACTATTCTTCAGCTATTTGATTATTTACCTCAAAATAGTATTGTAATTGCTGCAACTAATCAGCTGCAAATGCTAGATGACGCATTACTTAGAAGGTTTGATTTAAAAGTCAATCTGAATCTACCCAATAAACAACAGCTATCTGAATTAATTAATAAAACAATTTCGAAGACACCTTTCAAATTCAAAACAAAAAAGGAGTTAAACGAAATTATTAAATTATCTGAGGGCTTATCGTATTATCTAGTTCAAAAGGCTATACTAACGGCTATCAAAAGAACCTTGTTTGACAGTCACGCTAATAACAAAGAAGAATTCGATATCAATACAGACATTTTAAAAAATCTTCTTAAAAAGGAAAACACTCCTGAAACTAAATAATAGCTTCTTTAATTAGCTTTCCAAATCGGCCTCCAGGTCAATTCTACTCATAATCTCGAGTTCATTAACAGCTATTAATCCGTCGTATAAAGAATCTAGTTCTTCATCTTTTAAAGGTTGTTGTTCTATTTTGATAATCAAGCTAAAAGGTATTTCTCGCTCAAAAGCTTCCTTAGCCGCTTCTGTCATTGTTTTATGAAATGCTGCATTTACTGCTACTTTAAAAGTATTTTCTTCATTGATAATATCTTGACGCTTAACATTAAACGAATGCTTTTGTACATTACTAACTATCTTTTCCCTATAATAAAAGTCTTGTACCCAACCTTTATTACCTAAACAATACTTGTCTTTTTTACTGCCATTATAACCATCCTGAACTTCTACTTGACGAATCTCCCCATCCTTATTCTCTCGTTCTTCAATATGTGACACTTCAACATCAACATTTTTACCTATGGCATATGTGAGATGAATAGGACAATACGATAATTGATTATCCGTTTTAGGTTGAAATTTAAAACACAATGTAGTTGTAAACTTCAATAGTCCATTTTTTCTTTCGGCGTTATTCAAGTAATCAGGAAGGTTTAGAGGAAATAATTTAATTTCATCAACAGAAACCTTATCCTCAATAACCATTGTTACTTCGTCATTATTTGAAAATAAAATTTGATTATTTAATTCTCCATATCCAATTATACGCTTTATCATTGCTTTTGAGAAAACCTGAAACTCGTGTCCTAACATTATTTCTTCAGTTGCACTAATCAAAAGCCCCTTAACACTTTGCATATTTATATCTGGATATATTTTAAGCAATCTAGCAGCCACATTTGCAGCTAAGGGAGTTGAATAGCTTGTACCTAACGCAAGAAATGTCCTTTCAGTTAAATCCGAAGAAAGTACTTCCAAACATGTTTTCCCTTGCTCATCAAGAACTTCCATGCCATACAGGGAAGTTTCATAATAATCACCACTACCGATCAATATATCAGGCTTACCTAAATATTTATTTACTGTAGCTTGATTAAAAACATCTTTATTATCAAAATCATAATGAAACTTTCGGGAATATAACGCCGGATAATTATGGTTTCCTGCAAGACCATAAACACCATTTGCATTAAAATTGTTTGCAGTTGCACCTATAGTAATATTATTCATACTTTCTGCAGGAGGTGCAATATTAGCATTATTAATCTGAAATTTACCAGGATAATCTTGAATGGTTAAATTACTTATAAAGTGATTAGTGGTGGAGATAAATATTAAAATATCCAACTCAGATGCCACCTGATCTAGCATTGCAGCATATGACGAGAACTCTTGATTATCATGCAATGGAAAATCTGTGTAGCCAATTGTTAAAGTGAATATTCTAACATTATATTTATAATGAGCTTCACGGATTAACTCAACAACTTGTTTTTGAGAAATTGCACCATTGTTACCATCAATAATCTTAATAGGTAAAATTTTCGCATCAGCCTCAACTGATCCATTATAACCCGGAATTAATTTATTTCCTAAAGCAGCAAATGCGGCTACACCTGTACCATGATTTGCACTATCATTAAAAGAACCGCTACCTGTTGTATCATATTCACCATCAACACCTAATAATATTGAAGATAAAGGAGTTTGAGATGACACCCCTGAATCTATTATTCCTATAACAGGAAGCTCTTCTTCTGAATTAGTTATTTCAAATCCATATTCACGTTTAGGTGTATTAAATTTACTTGGAGTTACTATCGCGCCAGAACCCGAACATGTAGCATAAATAAAATCGAAATTATCAAGAATCGTACGTAAAAGATCTCCATCTATATCATATACCTCTCCATACTGTTCATCAATGTCATACTCAACCTTATTTCCATCAAGAAAATGAGCCAACGCTTCCTTTTGTGAAACTATTACCTCATTTGCAATAAATGAGTTTACACCCATAAAAGACAAATGGATAACACTATAGCTGTTAATAGTTCCTATTCGATCGTCAGTTGAGAACAATTTAAAGTTTTTAATAAACTTTATTTTTGCATCAAACTGCTTATTAGTGTTATTCTCCTGATTACCAATAAAAATATTTAGCTATTGAAAGAAGGAGGCAAATTTCTCTTCATCTTCAATAGCAAATAATCCTTTACGATTAAAATGAGATAATCGTAATAATTCAATCCCAAAATTATCTATGTAGTAAGCTTTGAATTTTACTTCATCAAATCCTGCAAAGAAATTTAGCTCTATTGAGTCAAAATGACCTTCAACATCAATCGTTCTAGCCTCAACTCTTTCCATGTAATCAGATTCATACTTCACCAGACAATCAGAAAAAGTTGATGCCATCAAACGGTAATCCTTTGGCCTTTTATCTTTCTCATCATCATCTTTACCACCACCTCCTGGTCGTCCTTTTAACGTTCTTGTTCCTTCAACTGGATTTTTAAAATATAAGTGAGGTCTATTCATTTTGGTCTGAGATTATAAATACTAAAACTGAACTAATTAATAAACTTAATGATTTTTCAGTAGTATTCATATTTGAAGTTCTTTCACAACCTTAACTTCTTAAACTTAGTTGGTAAAATCTGTCCTTTTTAAAAAAAATACATCTTAATAAAAGAGAGTGCGAACACACTCTCTTCAATAAAACTTCGCTTAAGGCCTGTACTCCGTATGACCACACTTAGGACATGGAGGTAATGTATCTGTGTTGTCATCTAACACAACGGTCTGACCACATTTTTTACAGACATAAGTCCCTTTTCCTGGTTTTTCACCTGTCGTTGACATATATTATATTTTAAATCAACGTATTGAAGTAGCTTACTTCTAGCAAGTATGATTTATTTTTTGGTATTATTGATTGATATTCTATTTTTGCGCTGCAAACGATGTTAAAACATCAACTATAAGAATCAGACCTTCATACTTTTGTAGGTCTGTATTCTAACTTCCAAACAATATTCCAATCGTGCCAAAGTTCTCTTTAACTTACTAACACTTATTTGTTAATAAGTACATTTATTCCTTTAAACAAAAGGAAATCCCACTCTTTTTAAATGACATTGTTTTTCTGATATTCAACAAGTAACATTTATATACAATTGCATAATATGTTATAAAGTCAGAATAAGTTAGTGTTTAGGTGACACATTATTTTTGAGTTGTATGTCATTTTAACAGAAATTCTAATGCTGATACATTTGTCACTGAAAAATAAAATATCAAGATGTTACATTAATTAGAATAGTCGATAAGTATGGTCAGCATCCAATCATCACCTTTTCTTTTAAAAATATAATCCAGCTAATTCCATTATCAATTCCTAATAACGAAACAACACTGGAATCTTTAAATTCTTGTATTTCCCTTTCATATGCATCAACTTCTCTTTTTGCATATGCAGAATCATAATTAAGATCCAGATGTTTCCATTGTTCTGGCATGACAAGTGAAGTTTCAACAATATCCTCAATATCCGAAGATTGCACTTTAAATGGGAAACGAATGTGTCTGATCTGAAAAAGCGAATCCGCACTAAACTGCATAAGAAAATCATCAAACAAACCTTCAGACTTATATGAATCATATACTATTTACTCCGGAATACGATTTTAATCTGAAGGAGGTGTTGGTGGTTGAGGAACATCCTCAAGTGGTTCATAAATTTTCTGTTTTGGATATAACCGCCTTTTAATACTCAAATAATACTCTGAATTAGGCACTTGTTCTCCCAAACCATTGGAATAATAGCGAACCGTATCGCCTCTATAAATAATTTTAAATGTATTGGAATAAATTGAATTGTACTCCGTACCCAGCTTCGAAACATACCTAAACAAATATTCAAAATTTAAAGTGTCTGATACATTGTATTGATATTCTATTTTAGGCAATGTCTCATGCCACTCATCAACAACAAATCCTGCAGCCTCAGATTGTATGTATACTTTATCATTTTCCTTAGTAATAACATCTTTTTCTACACGGAAAGTTGCACAAACAGAAACATTGGCAATAATTGTCAAGGTATCACCGTTATTGAATTTATGAGTAAAATCAAATTGGTCAGTTGCAAGATGGAATGACTCTTTAACAGGTATTTGCTCCAGAACACTATTATACACATGATAGATCGAAACAATGAATATTACTCCCCAGAATACCCATCCCCACTTTTTAAAGCCTTTCTTATGAATTCTTTTTGTTTTGAAATATTGTTTATTCAATTCGCTCATAAGCTTACAATTGTTGCAAAATCATAGGATCCTTTATCTCTTTATCTTTTGCCAACAGCAACACTTTTGAAAGTATCTCTGACGTTTTAGGATCATCATCTATAAAAGGTAAAAACAATCGGCCTCTGTGTTGTGAGTGAACTGGTATGATTGAAATTGAAGAACTGGCCACCTTATGACAGACTCCACTTCCTAAGTGTACCGAATATTCCCCTAGATCACCTGCTATCTTAGCATGATTTTCTGATAGAGACACATTATTCAACTTAAACAAACGACATGTTTCCTTAACTATGGCAGTCCTTAGTTCAATAGAAGACTGACTAGCCTCCGGATCAACTTCACCAACATGAGCAACACTAACCACCAGGTCGATGTCACGCATTGTTTCAGAGAAAACCAACTTATCTACCTTATCAAAAGGAAGCCTTTTTCCATCCCTTCTATTAAAAAATTCAACAGTTTCCAATGTAGGAGCTTCGGTGTCTGCAGGAGAAAACCAATCGGCCATAGCAAACATTCTTGCAATGGTGTTTTGTTTATGATTTACTTTCTGTAATCCTTCTTCATAATCAACTGTCCAGTTTTGACCTTTAAGCAGCGCAACGGTTTTTCGAGGTTGTACTTGATGACCTGCATATCTTCTAGATACAGCCTTTTCATTAAGTTCATCAGATGTTGGAATATATAGCTCTCTGAAAATTTGCTTAAATGGTTGTACCAATTTATTATCAAAACAATATTCCTGGAACAAAGACCATTTTTCCGATTCAAACAAATCAACACAATGCGCTAATCTTACTTCTCCATTTAACGCTATCAATTCCCCTGAAGGTTGAAGTAGTTGCCTTTCATGCCAAAAACCTACGATTCCTTCAGAGACCAATACAAGTTTATTAATCATTGGTGCAACAACGGGATGTTGAGTCAATATTTCTATTTCATCCGTGCTGAACAAATCACCATTTACCATAGCATTCTCAAGACTTTTACGAGTCCTTCGATATTGCTCCCTCAATGTTTTGTTATACTCTTTAAGCTTTACCAGAGCTTGCTCTTTTCTGTATTTGGCAGGAACTGATTTCAATTTCTTTCCATCTTTAATGGCCACAATGGAAGATTTACCCTGGTTGTCAATTTCAAGTTTCACCTGAGTATCATCAAACTGAATAGTTCCTGCTTGTTGCATGATTTCCTGAGCCTCCTTTGTCTCCATTGCCCATTGCAAACGAATTGGATCTGGGTAACCTGCTGTTCGGGCCAGGTTTTCCATTGCTATTTTCACAGCTATGCCTTCGCTTGTTTGGCGCTGAGAACCAAACTGCTTACTTTCTTTTTTAAACTGCTGTAAAAATTGGTAACGACGTAGTACGTCTTTTGAAGGACTAGCTTTACTCAAAGGTATTACTCCATAAACACGTAAATAATCCTGGTTGCGTTTATCTTTAATTCTCTCTGTTATTTCAGTGATCTTCTTATTCCCTAAAATAACATCAGCATAAAGCAAACCTCTTGAATGTCCACTACCATCCGAAATATATTTTGCTGCATTATAAAGCTTTTTCCACTTATCTTTCTTTAGGGATTTATAAGTTTCCTTAAACCAATTAATATCCACAGCCCCATCTCTAAAAGCTGTAATTTCAACGGATGAATATTTAGCAATTTCTGACTCCGTTTGTGAATCATGCCTTCCGTTAGTGTGTGCATGTAACCACCAAACAGCCGACTCCATATCTTTCCAACCCAAAAATTCAGCTACATAAGACAACCATTGAGGAGCGTACGTTGCCGCCTCACAAAGTCGTTTCTCTGTTATCCTGGCTTTCCCGACCAGATCATTAAACTGTTCTTGAGAACAAGACTTGGATGGGAAACAGTTTTTAAGTAGTGTACTTAGTACTTCTTTTCGGTTATATTCATGATTACCATAACTATATATGTAACCTCGGTGCAAAGTATCTTTCCCTAATGCTTTAATTAGCTGCACAAATTTTTCAACTCCATATAATCGCTTAATACTTTGAGCAAGGAGGGTTACTGAAGTAGAAGAATCACCTCTAATCAATTCTATTTCCAATATACGCTCCCGAGACTTATTTATTAACTCATTAAGAAATTCAAACTCTTTTTTAATATCATATTTATTGCCAACCACTTTCTTAGTCAGCTCATCTATAGCATCCGGGTGAAGAATCCTCCAATACAACTGGTCTATTTCGATAAGACCTTCTTTATAGGCACGCACATAATCATATAGTTGAGGCAAATACGTTTTAGTTGTTTTTAACTTTTGAGGACTCGTTAGATAATACCAATAAGTTAAATTCCAATAAGTCGCAAATTGTACTTTCGACATCTGGTTTTTATACAATTGGTACTTATTCCACAGATTTCTCATAATGGTTTGGTCTCTCCATGTTTTGTATTCTGGTTTCCAGTGTGTTTTTATCTCTTTATATGAAGATATATCCCCTATGTTTATTGAAGTGAAACAATCATATATCAGTGCAGAAAGAAAATCAACCTTATCATCGAACGGATATCGTTCTTCAATATTGGACAATATCTTGTATACAGGATTTTGCCAATGGTATTCACTAATTTTTGGAATCTTTGGTATAAATACAAATTGCGACCACTTATTATGTAGTGAAGAGAAAGCATGATCATCGCCTCCTCTAAACTCGTTCTTATTGGTATTTAAGTTAATCAAAAGAATATCCTTACTAGTAAGGCCAGAATTTAAATACCACTTTCTCCAGGTTTCAAAAAGAGGATAATTACAAAACTTCTCTTCGGGCGTCATCCCCTCTGTATTCTTTTTTATACTTGTAAATTCATTACCCAACAAACCCGAAGTTTGCTTCTCCTCCCAATCTTCATAAGTATACTCATGATCCTTATTGGATAATATGATTTCACCTAATTGAGCAAGAGCTGCATTTACTTTTTCGGCTGGCATGCTTAAGCAAAATGAATTTGCTGCTTTTGCCTTATTGTACGCTTCATTGTCAACCTTCTCTAATTCAATAGTTGAGCTAATTTTGTTTGGTTCATAAAGTCCAAATCCATTTTGCTCTGTATATTCTTCTTTAGTAGAATCTAACTCTTGTAATCCTGTTAAAACAACTTCTTCTTTTGAACTTAGTTTTGGCCTTGAAGCATAGTCATTCACTTTTGCCTTTAACCACTCATTGTTTTTCGAACCGGCCTTTTTAATCCAGATCATTAAATCCAGTCCGGCCAGTCTTTGCTCTTCATTTTTTGCATGAATCAAACGTTCCGCACTTTCTTTAATTCGATTTTCGCCCTGTTTTATAATTAACTCAATTACCGACTTACGAAAATCAGCTGCTTTTCTAGTAAGTAATCCCTCAAAAACCTCCAATTCTTCCTTAGCTAAAGTAGCATCGGCCAAAGCTCTTATGGCTGCAGTTTTTACCATCTCTGAACGATCTTTCAGAATAGAAAAAGCAAAATCTCTTTTTCTTTGATTCAATGGAGATCTACGTTTATTAGGATCGTAACTATATCCTGCATATTCAGGCAAAACTTTCCTTGTTACCTTTTCCCTATGCTCAACCGACAAACTTTCGAAGTAGGGTAATATTTTTTCTAAATCTTTTTCATTTGTTAGATTAAGCAGGTTAATCATTAAATCCAAGACTTGTTCTTTGCTATACTTAAAAGTTAACCAGGAGAAAACCTTAGGCTTAGAAACTGCAGCCTTTTTCGGCAGTTTTTCAAGTTGGGATTCCATTTTAGCATATAGCTTTTCCTTATCGGATTCGGAAAGCATTTTAATAAAAACCGGAACGTTCACCAATCTTACTGCCTGGCAAACTACAACCGGGTCTTCATAGTCAAGATAAGCCGAACCATATTTAATAGAAGTGGAAGAAATACCAACTTGCTGTATAAAATATAGTGCCAGTAATATCTTTTCACTATTGCCCTTTAATACTTCATCAATTAATGGCGGACACCCTTTAATATCCATCACTCCCTGAGCCCATAAAGCCATATATACCGAAGCATTATCTTCACTTTTTACGGCTTCTGCTATTTTTGAAGGATCAGACAAATACAAATCAGCATATTCAAGGAAACGTCTTACCGTTGTTTCTTTCTCCGCTTCCCAACCAAAACCAGCCCATGTATCAATGGCTCTCACAACTGATGAAAATCGTGATAATTTATGCTCAATAATCACCTTTATTAGATGCTTCATTGCACCTAATGAAGTTTCATCCAGGCATTCCAATATGGTTTGACGTAATCCTTCCTGCCTTTGTGCGCTTAGTAATAATTTCTCTACTGCAATCCAACATTCCGAATTTTGCGTGAGCAACATGGCTTTAATAATAGCCTTGCTTGGTTTAGCTACGTCGTGCCTGCCATAGATTGCATCCAAAAATAACTTTGTAATATCCTTATCACCATATTCTATAGCGGAAGCAAAAACAAATGAAAAGCTATGCGTAGGTAAAGTGTTGCTATAAATAGCGTATTCCTCCAGAGTAAGATCATGGTCATATTCATGAATTAACTGAATAATAAAATTCAGCTGACGGGTAAAATATATGTCATCCAAATCTGATCCCCGGAAAGACCTACGAGTGTATCCTTCCTGGTACATTAATGTAGGTATCATGTCCCAGGCTTTCTTCACGTAAGGTGCCATTCTTTCTCCAAATAGAAACTCTAAAAGCGGATATCGTTTATTATTCCAAAAATCCTGAGCTTTAGATATATTTTTCAGTGCATTAAAGCGCTTAGAATTTTGCTCAATTTCCCTGCTCCAATAATAATCGGAATCATTATTGGATAATTCCGTAATCTTATTCAACAATACCAAGCCAATGTATGCATTATCTTTCGATAACTTTTTGCTTTTGCCCAGTACTAATCCAACCAATCCTCCAACACGGTTATATTCTTTTCTGAGTTTGGCTGTCTGTTCTTTTATATGATCTGTTTTTTCTTTGGATTTAAGATAGTCTTTAGAATTGTTCATGTGATAAGGTATTTTACCAGATACTTCCGGCTAAAAAAGTGAATCGTATAAAGGTTATTGAATCATTTTCGTTTAAGCTAATAGCTTGATTTACATCTTCAAACTGTTCATCATTAATAAATAAGGCAATCAAACCATCTTCAAATGCTAAGAGTACTGCTTCCTTTGCTTTGGTTTCATCTGCTTGGGTTGTATTATATTGCTCATTAAACTTAATATGACCACCTTCGGCATTTTTGTTAAGAATATCTTCTCTCAAATATACCAACAGGTTAAAATCATCCTTACGTTTATTAAAAGCTTTAACTTGCTGAGATACCACCTGTAATAAAAGTTCTTTAACAGTTGTATTTGAAGAGATATCTATATCAATGTTAACATTATTAATGTGAGCCTTTTTTTTGCCGAGGGATTTTAAGGTAAAGGATAGTTGCATAATCAGTTTCTATTAAATAAAGTTTGTTTACATCATTGACACTAATAAATGAACTTCTTAAACTCTTTTTCGATAGCTATCTCATTACTTTTATACTTCTCAAATAATAATACTGCTACGCCATTGAAATCTTTACCTCCAAATAAATCATAAGTTTTATCAGGTTTCTTTCCATTGACTAGGATAGATGATTGATCAACAGATTCTGTTCTCATTCTGGATTCTGTTCTGAAAGAATAATGATGATCCTTGAACGAAACTACTTGTTGTTTTTGACCGTCCTTTTCTATTGTTTCGGATAAAAACATAAGTACTTGCCAAACATGACTATCATAGTTAATATCATAATCAGACTTTTCATCAAAGTTTACACTCGTGTTATTTAACTTTAATTCAATATCATTAATTGCAAAACACTTACGCAACATGTATATAGGTATAAATATATCCAATTCTCTAAATGTCTTCTTCAAAAATTTGTTCCCTATGGATCGTAATTGAATCAACTCACGTAACGAAAGGTTATTAGTTTTCAGAAACATCCTTAGTAATAGCCTATAAATACTAGTACTTGCATTTACATTTTGATCTCCATAAAAAGTATACTCATCTACTAATCCCTGAATCGCATCTACATTATTGTAATAGTATATGTTTTTACTAAAGAATTTATCAAAATAACCTCTGGAATCGGTATTAGCACCATATTTATGCTTGAAAATGCTAACTAAATTATTATAATCCCCAACTATAATTGTTTTATCAAACCCAAACTTATTACTAAATCCTAGCATTTCTGAGTTATAATCATCCACATGAGCAGATAACACATTTAGTATTCTAAAAATATGATCCGGATCCATACGGTCTAAATCATCAATTACCCAAACAACCTGTTTCCCATTTTCTTTTAATTGCTCGATTAACTGTCTTATTAGTTGGGTATAAAAGTTATCTTCAAAAATAGAACCTTCTTTTTCATATACCTCTTTTATAAACGACTTGGCCTGTTCCTCTTCTGATAATTGCTCATCCTTTTTACCTTCCTTATACTTTTCTGCAAGTGCGTATAAATCTTTATATATATCATGTAAGCTGCGACCTATCAAAGGAAGCAAACGAATAAATGGAGCAAAAACATTGTGTATATTTTCTCCTATAAAAGTTGATACAGATTGAACACTATTAATATCTACCTTTTCAAATTCAATGTCTCTACCCAATAACTGAAACAATAATTCCGTTTTAATATAACGGAAGATATCTTCATTATTTGCTACAGAAAAATTTACCGGATATATATGAAATACTTCATAATCATTCTGCTTTTCGTCAAAATACAGATTCAGAAATGTTGTTTTGCCGTGACCAAAGGGAGCTGAAAATAATATCCTTGGGTTATTGTGATGTTTTAAATGATTATCAAAATCTTTAAATGGATTTGCAACTGGAATACTCAAATTATCAATATCATATATCAAACCTAATTCTGATATGCCTTCTGGTAAATCATCTGCTAAGATTGTCACAGAGCTTCCTAGCTCACTTGATGGAGTACAGTTTATCGTTACGTAATCTTGCGCTCCTATTGACATAATATCCCTACCTATCGATATTGGTTCCTCAAAAGAATGAGAATTGTTATTTGATTTTAGCTTTAAATCAAAACTCAAATTTGAAAGCTCTTCAGCTTCCATATTTTCAGAGAAGATTCCTAGAAGTTTAAAATAACGTTTATCTGCCTTTAATGATATAGTTATTTTAGGATTGTCTTTTGATAGTGTTTGATATTGATAAGCCATATTATTGTATTTCTTTAGGAATAAAAATTAGCAACGTTTCTTCTCAATAAACTCCTTTAGTAGTTCCAGGTCCTCATCTATTCTTTTATTACTTGTTCCTGTTATTTTTAAGGTCACTATTAATAAGAAACCTGCTACAGAAGCTACTCCATATGAAACTATTGGTAGTTCTTTAAAAGGCAAATCAATTAATGTAGCATAAATAAAGTACAATGCAGAACCAAATATGGCTATTACAGGTACTAATGCTATAAAGCCAATAATTATCTTCCAAACTGTTTTTGTTGCTAAAAAATAATCCAATATAACATCTAGTTGGTTTATAGGAAGAATGCTTGAATGCATTAATCTATGTTTTTCCATTAATGAGCAATCTCCGGTATAGAAAAATAATAAAGTATCATATTGAACTCGCAACTCATTATACCTAGCTAGATTCAATGCCATAATGTAATAACAAAAGGAAAACAACAAAGGTGTTGCGATTTGTACCAAACGTAAATCCTCGACAGATATATGCCCCAACGATATCTTCTTGATTAACTCCGCATCAAAAGCATAGTATAATAACACAATAAGTATGGAGTAAAAACAAAACTTCCAGGCTGTTGAATTAGATTCTTTCAATCCTTCTTTGACCTGAGCATAGTAGTCTTTGATAAAATCTTTTTTGTCTTCGTCAGGTAGTATTTTTAAGAGTTGGCTTGTTTTCATTAACTAATTGTATCTTTTATAGTATTCTTCTAAGTGGTAAAGACCTACGAAATAATAAGGTGCGTATTGATTTGCAGAATCAAGGGTTGCGTATTGCATATAAAGCTCGATAATTTTCAGTTTCTCTTCTTCTTTAGGCAATTCAAGATCAACTATTTCCTCTAAACTTTCCTCAATATCATCAATTATCGAATATCTTAACGACTTTAAGAGTTCATTGTTAAGGTTTAATTTATTTATTGCATCAAATACGCGTTCTTCATTGTACGGCGAAGTTATTTCAACTTCCTCAGTTAATTCATCAATGTTATAAGCTAACCTTTGATGACAATATTTCTTAAGGGGGTGATAATGGATTAATAAATCACCTTTGCTTTTATCACAATGAAATCCGTCTCTTGATTCTCTCTCAACAATAGTTACTTTATCTCCTACTCTAAAAGTCGAATCTGGATTTAAGTTTTGTAAGATTTCAGTGCTAATTCCCCAAAATTTTGCAATCGAATTAATTGTTTCTCCTGTCTTAATTATTACTTCTTCTTTATTTTCTCCTCCATTACAAGAAATACCCATTATCTTATCATCCAGCACTCTCAGTTTGCTTACAGACTTACACATAATGTGTTCAATCCGTGAAGTTGCTTTCGTCACCCGAATCCCACAGTAAATACATACATAACCACTATCTTTAAGTAATGCACTTTTAAGTTTCATTTTTTCAATTACAAACCTACCTCCAAAATAAGTCCATGGATTTGGTTTGCTGAGGATTAAAGAAACAACTTCTGGTTTTTCTTTTACTCTTGTGTAAAACCGATTAGGGATGTTATTTTTTACCAGGTGTATCATCTTTTTAGAGCCTTTTCAATTTTAATCTTCCTTCTGATCTTCCTTATCCAAACAGAATCTGCAACTCCTTCTGATTCTATCTCTGCCAGTAACAATTCAGCACCAGAAATATCACCATTAGAAATCATATCAAAAATTCCCTTTCTCCTGTCTTCAATTTCACCAGGTATTGAGTTATTGACATTTTGAACATCTTTAAGAATAAGATTAGAATCAGCTCCATATATTGGTATTTGAATTTTAGGAAGTAACTTTCCTTTCTGCAACTGAAATAACGACTCCTTATTAATTCTTGACAAACCTGTTGTTGAATGAGTAGTTGTAATTATTTGATGTTTATCAGATTTCTGATTTAGCTCTTTCATCATTTTAATCTGCCACTCGGGATGCAAATATGTATCCGGTTCATCAAATAGGAAAAGCACATCCTTACTTTTAAACAACTCCTTTATTCCTGTAACTAACTTAAGTTGATGTTCACCTTCGCTCATATTATTGAACTCAGTCAATGAATCATCACCTTCAATTCTTAAATCAATGGCTATATCACTTATTAAGTCTGAGTGATTTGTGTGATCTAACATTTTAAATAAGTCCAATGCATTAGTTATAGGACTATTTTCCTCGGCTTTAAAATAATCAATCATATCACTCGGTCTAATATCTAAAGTTGATATAAAACCAGTATGGGGATCATACATCTTTTGAGAGAATTCTGTTACCTGATCTAAAAACTGGCCAACTTCCCCTTCTGCATAATAAAAATCCTGGTTAAACTTTTCTAATGCATTTTCAGAATTGACTTCTTCTTCTTCATTAAATTTTTTCTTAGCGGTATCAAGCCAAATAGGCTTTTTCAGATTTATTCGAACATTTATAATTCTTTCTAGTAATAGATTATCCTCTTCGTCATTGCTACTGTTGTCTTGAAAAGGTAATAGCGAAATCAAAACTTTTCTAATTGAATCTGTATTGATGTTAATAAATTCTCGTAACGGTATATTTTTTCCATTACGTAATGAATCAGATGCATTTTTAAGGTGTGGTTGGAAAAGAAACGATATTCTTGAACTTTCACCCGAATAATAAGTTACTA
Organism: Marinilabiliaceae bacterium; assembly: GCA_050296935.1. GTDB lineage: Bacteria > Bacteroidota > Bacteroidia > Bacteroidales > Marinilabiliaceae > Saccharicrinis. The sequence continues at coordinate 15,348 of JBNKRV010000285.1, forward strand.
AGTGATCTGGTAAAAATTGAAATATTGGCCTTGAGGTGGAATCTAATTCTTGGCCTTGAGGTGAAAGATTTGCATCAATCAATGGATAATCAGCCTCATTTACAATAAATTTCATCTCATATTTTTCACCTACAAAAAGTGATTTAAACTCGATGTTAGATGATTTACAATAATATTTAATTTCGAATTGCAGATTTAATGATTCGTAATAATATTTAAGGCTTCTTGTAGACTTCGAAAGAGACAGTCCCCGAAAAATATGTATAATCGCCTCAAATAAAGTTGTTTTACCTGAACCATTCTTACCAATTATTACATGCGTATTTATATCCTGATCAAAATCTATCTCAAAATCTTTCAAGATTTTATACTTCTTAATTTTAAGGGACTTTATCCTCATTTTCTTTTACGTTTAGTAAGTTTTAATTTCTCCATCTCTGCTTAAATCCACTCCAATAGTTTTTCAGCTGGTTCATCATTAGGATCAGGTTCTACTAGTTCTACTTTAAAAGCTGTTGCCCAAAGTTGACTTGGTAAATCATTCAACTGATCCTTTGGATAACTTGTTAACATTTTTCAAATCCTTTTTTTAACAATATTTTCGCATGTTAATACCGAAACAGTTTCTTTAAATACAATGCAACTGTTGAGGTCGATATTGTAAAACCAATAATCTGAAGGAAGAGCACCATTATTTTTGCACCTACCCCAACCGGATAGATATCTCCAAATCCGACGGTTAACATTGTAGTATTACTGAAATAAAAAAAGTTAAATAATCTACAGAAGTAAGAATAATCTTGAGAGATATTATTAAAGTCAAATTCAAACAGACTAAATAAAATACTAAACAATAGATTAATAGCGAAGAATGCAACTATAAGTCTCCAAGGTTCTTCTCCATACCCTGTAAAGCAATCATACATCTTCCATACTATCTTTCTACTGGAAAATTTCTCTTTGTAGTAATCCTCAAGATACTTTTTATAATTAGTAAAAATTCCAGAATTTTTAGCAACCTGAATTTGTTCTAAACACGATTGTAAGAAGTAATTTTTAAACTTTAATCTATATGAGGTCTCTGTATTATGATACGCATTCTTTATAACTTCAATAAATTGAAGATATATTGAAGGCGAAGTTGATTTTAAAGCTTGTAAGTCTACTTGATGCTTATCATGAATTCTTTCATAAATTGAAATGTCCCCAGTCGTTGATGTAAGTCCCCAATACCTTAAATACTTTTGCCTAAAAGTATACCAATTAATAAAACCACATACATCTTTAGCAAAACTCTTTTCATTGAAATAATTTGTTTCAAATGAATCATGAACTAAATCCTTGAGTTGTACATCTAGTTTTTCTAATTGTGATTTTTCAATTAAAGCTTCACCTGTAATTGAAATCAATGGAAATAATTGAGTTGATAAATATCCATTGATATCTAGGTTTTTATCAGATTTAAGAATTCTAAATAATACCCTCCATAATAAAAGGATATCTTTCTTAAACACTGAAAAATCTTTAACAGTATCAATATAATATTGAAGCCTATTATTAAACACAGTAGTACTTGAAAAACCAGAAGGGTTTTGATATAAGTTATACAATGGCCTATCTTGCTGAATTTTTAAAATATAATCCCTATAACTTAATCCTATATATGATTGTTTTGGTTCTCTTGGCAATGGAAATTGATAACACATAAATGGCTTACTTCTTTTTTCTTTTACGTTTATTAGGTTTTAATTTCTCCATCTCCTCTTTAACTCGCTCCAATAGTTTTTCAGCTGGTTCATCATTAAGATTAGGTTCAACTAGTTCTCCTTTAAAAGCTTTTGCTAAAAGCTGGTTTGGTAAATCATCTAATTTATTTTTAATTTGATTAAATTTCAATTGAACCCTATCTGCAATCAGCAATAATTCTTTGGTTTTGGTTACAATGAAATTTTGATCATCAATTGACGGTAAATTAATGGGAGTATTTAAAACTATTTGCTGATTTATCTTTTGCATACTACTTGAAGTACCTGTCGCATTATCTTTAAAATAACCATCATACCAGTTTGCTAATAATGAAAAATGTAGATATTCAGGTATTATTTTATCATTACACTTTAACTTCATCATCAAATCCGGATATATAAATTGATCATCTTCCTCTGTGTAGATGGCTGAAATTCCAACTATATCGGGAGTATTTGATCTTTGAATAAGAATATCTCCCTTCTTTAGCCACAAAGGAGAGTCTTGATTCGGTTTTTCGATATCTAAATACTTTACATGTTCTCCTTTAAATACTCCAGAAGTGGTTGCGGATAATGTCAAGCTTTTTACTTCCGTTTCGTAATTAACTCCTTTAGGAGAAAAGCCATTCTTTGGTTTTCCTATGATAACTTCTTTAACAGTGGTATTTTCTTTTGGAAAGTAATCATCATCTCGCACTGCCTGAGAAAGCACCATTTTACGAAACTCTTTAAGCAATTCTGGAATGGCATCCATACGGGCTTTTACTTTATCGATATATTCAAAAGCCTTATCCAGTTTATCTGCAATGCGTTTTTGTTCGTCGAGGGGAGCAATAGGAACAAGAGTATTTTTAATAAACCCAGTATTTATACCTCCTTGTGCAGATCCTTTAAAGTTATTTAGTATTCTTTCTTGCCCTTCTTTACTATAAAGAAAATAGTGCAAATATCTTTCATCAATTAACTTATTAGGTCTACAAATGAAAACATGTTCATTAACTGCAGCAATATCGTATGGAAAGCTTTGGGTAACTATTGAAGTCTTTCCTGTTGTTGCTCCATCTTTTACTACAAGTATATCACGTTCTTGAATTATTCCTTTCTTCATTGAATCAAAAAAGGATTCAGGAATATACTTAACATTTTCTGTATTAAATCCTCTATTGTAATTCAAGTGCTCACCTCCTAAACTTGGAATACCTTCTGAAATACCTCTTACTCCACCCCTGGGTCTTGATCCTGTCTCTAAGCTTTCAAGAACATCTTCCAATTGAACTTCTTTCCACTTACTCATCCCTAATCAGTTTCAAAATATTATTCAAATCCTTGATAATCCCATTCAACTCCTTAGTAGTATGGGTAATGATTTCTGCAGGTTCAGTAAAAACATTTTTACTTCCTCCATTATCATCCTTTAACCAGGTAATATCCAATTTATATCCTCGCTTTTCAATTTCAGAAATATGAAAAGAACGGAAACGTTCTGACTCGGTACGCTTTGCTGTGCCAAAAGCATTGTCTCCATAGGCTTTTTCAAACTCTGTAAAATGCTCCTGAGCCAATGGCCTGTCTTTTTTAGTAAGGTTGTCAATATTGATTCGGTTATCGTAAATCCAGACATTTTCCGTTGGTATACCTTTTTGGAAGAATATTACATTTGCTTTTGCGTTGGCGTATGGCACAAATGTACCGTTAGGCAAGCGTAAAACGGTATGCAGGTTACAATCCTGCATCAGTATTTTAAACACATCTCCGGCTTTGTCCTCGAACAAACAGTTATCAGGCAAAACCACTGCAGCTCTACCTCCGGGTTTTAAAACCGTAATTATATGCTGTAAGAAATTTAGCTGTTTATTGGTTGTTTCAATAGTAAAATCTTCACGTTGTGGTATATCGCTAGATCCTTTTGTGCCAAATGGTGGATTGGCTAATACCACATCAAAACGCTCATCTCTTGGAGCTTCGTAAATCGTATCTCCCAAGAAAATATGAGGTTCAATGCCGTGCAAAAACATGTTCATCAAGGCCAAACGTCGGGGACGAGGCACCAGCTCCTGCCCGTAATAAGTTTCCTTTTTTAAACGCTTCACCAAATCCCTACCAAACGAACCACCTGTTTCTTTAAAAAGCCATTCATAAGCACGAACTAGGAATCCACCTGTTCCACAAGATGGATCATATACCTTGAATTCTCTGTTATTTTCTCTTGGGTCTGGTTTTATTAAACGAACCATAGAGTCAATTAAAGGACGAGGTGTAAAGTACTGTCCCGCACCTTTTTTACCTTCCGAGGCCGATTTTTCGAGCAAACCTTCAAATGCTTCACCTTTTACATCTACATCTACCTCAGTCCAATCGTCTTCATCAATGAGGTTGATGAGCTTTTTCAAGTTAACCGGATTGTTCAACCTTGGCATGGCTTGAAAATACATATCACCAATAATACCATCCTGTTTTCTAAGGTGACGAAGTATTTCACCATAGAAGTGCGTTAATTCAGTACCACTTTGTCTTTTGAGTTCTTCCCAATTAACTGCCTGATTTGCTATTTCCTTTTGATTCTCGGTAATGTATTTTTTAATAGGAGGCAATTCAATATCCTTTTCTTCTGCCATCTTAAAAAATAGCAGGTAAGTCAACTGCTCAATGTAATCGCCATAATCAACGCCATCATGACGCAGCGTATTACAAAATCCCCAAAGTTTGTTTGCTATATTGTTCATTCTCTATATTGCTATTGCTCTATTAATATCCTTAATAATTTCAACGCTGTCTTTTCCAAAAGCCTTTTTAAACTTTCTCCATCCTCCATGCGATGTAAAAACTAACATCTCTGAAAAATCTTCTTTGTCGAGGGTTAAATTTTCTTTTAAATGTTCCTTAATATATTCTACCCATTTTTCCTGATCCTCATTTATTTCCATGCTAATAAAAACACGGTTTATACCTCTATTTACCCTTTCTTCAACACTTAAAAGAGGCTCTTCTTCGTTTACAACATGTTTAATCATTGATATGATATCTACCAACTCTTTGTCGTAAATGATTTTATGCGCATCTCTTAATTGAGAAACCGGATAGCCTGCTTCGGATAACTTTTTCCTTAACTCATCAAGCGCTTTTGTATTCCAATTTGATGGACGCTCCAATACAATTTTTAAGGCTTCTATTTCGTTTCTGTTTTCTTCAACATATTGTTTAAAAGTTTTCAGGTAATCATCAGGTTTTAAATAATCCTTTGACTCTTTCACCTTAAACAATCTCTCCGAATGAACTTCGTCCTGCACCTCATAAGCTTTTACAAATGCTTTCTTAGGTCGTTTGTAATGCATTAAAACTTCCTGAAAACCTTCATCTCTCAACAACTTAATAGTAGCTACAAAGCTATTTTTTATTTTATACTGAAGCTCATCGGCAAACTTTCCTACATCACCATTCTCAATATAAGGTTCAAATTGCTCGATGGCTTCTCCGCTCATTCCTTTTTCAACACAACGTAAGCGCTTAATCAATCGTTTTACGTTATAATCCCTATCCTCATTTCTATAAATCCTTTCAATTACCTCTTTCAGTGAAACAGTATCAGGTTTTATCTTTTCCGACATCTTACTGGCGTTCTTAAAATATTTGAATAAGTCGCCACCAAAGCAATCAAACACATAAAATCGTTCTTTGTGAATGTCATCAGCTTTTCGAGTACCACGCCCTAGCATCTGTTCCCAAAGAATCCTGGATTTAACGGGACGCAAAAATACAATAAATTCTAATGAAGGGATATCAACTCCAGTACTTAGCATATCTACTGTTACAACAACCTTAGGTTCCGGTCTGTTTCTGAATTCTTTAATGCGCTGTAAAGGCTTGTCAACATTTTTGTTACCTGTAATCTTCTTAACAAAATCGGTTCCTCTTGCAAAAATATCTGTGGTCAACTTAACCAGTTCATCAGCATGTGAAGTATGGTTAATATCATTAACCGCAAAAATCAATGTTTTTGGAAAACGGTTGTATTTTTTTTCAAACTCATCGCAATGCTTTTTAAGCTCCTGCAATATCTTGCGGTTGGTATCCGGTACTGTAATCTTAACTTCTATATCCGAAGAGTTATATTCTCTTTCTGCCTCCAGGTTATGCAGTTCCTCTTTTCCTGTTTTTGAATCAATCTGACCAACCAATTCCCCTTCTTTCAAAAAGGCACCATTAATCTTTACATTTGAATGAATTGGAATCGGATCATAATCGCACAACCAACCATCTAGCACAGCTTGTTCATAAGAATATTCATGAACTGGCATCCCAAAATAAGCAACAGTATGTGCTGCCGGAGTTGCAGTTAAACCAATTTTAACGGCATCAAAATGATTTAAAACATTTCGCCAAAGATTCGTTTCTCTGGATGTATACCCTCGGTGGCATTCATCAGCTATAATCAAGTCAAATGCATGTATCGGTATATCAATTGCATCTTCTGGTTCATCTGACTCAAAATCATCCGACTCATCAAAACTTCCTCCTCTACCATAAAGATTAATAGCCATTCGCTGAATGGTTGCAACGTAGATAAATGTTTTGGATTGATCGGGATCTGTCAAATAATTATTTGGAAGAACTTCATTATCAAATGGGTCATCTTCGAACTCACTTTTCTGAAACTTCTGACTATATATTTCATACTCCTTATGAAGTTTTAGTCCAGCTGGTGTTTCAAAAGTAGAAAAACTACGAACTGTTTGTGAAGCCAGTGATTTACGGTCTACCAAAAAGAGTATTCTTTTGGCTTTCTCAGATTTTAATTGCCGATAAATTAAATTAGCTGCAGTAAAAGTTTTTCCTGTTCCTGTTGCCATTGCCAGCATCATTTTGTACTGGCCTAATAACATGTTTTCTTCAACAGCTTTAATGGCTTTATCTTGATAATCCCTTATCCATGGATGAGAAACTTTATTCTTTACTAACCACTCTTCTGCATGATATTCATCCTTTTCAAATTTCTCCTTTAATGCAGATGGTGTATGGTATCCAAATAATTCACGGTCAGTATTAGTGCTATTCCTTACATCTAAAAAGAAGATCTGTTCACTATTTGAAGCATATAAAAACGGCACTTTATAACCTTTCCAATTGCCAACTCCTTGATATGCCGATTTTGAATACCGTTTAGTTTGTTGATCCAATACATTTCTAGGATTAACAGAAGGTCTTTTTGCCTCCAATAATCCTAACAATTTACCTTCAACAAAAAAGGCATAATCAACAGGACCAGTCTCAGTAGGTAATTCCTCTACAACATGATTACTTAATGAATCGAAATCCATTCCTTTTGAATAAGCAACTATTTCCCAACCTTGATTTCTTAATGCTTCATCAACAATAAGTCTTGCTTCCTCTTCAGAGATGTCCAGTCGTTCTGAGGATGACTTGGAACGTTTCCTTCGTTGAGCCTTATCTGCAGATGACTCCTTTAAAATACTCTGCTGTTGCTCAATTATTAACTTCTGATTTTCCTTTCTTAGCTGTTTAACCTCATGTTCTAATGCCTTTGTGGTTTCTTCAATTGAAACTTGGGGCAATGGCTTAACAAACTCTTCTATTGTATCATACTCATTAACGTAAGTCTGGAAAAACCAAATACAAATATTTCGAGCTTGCTTTAATCTTAGCAAAGCTTCTCCTTCTGTTCCTATATTTGAGTGGATTGCCTTATTGCCAGAAATACGAACAGAATGAAAATGATCCAAAACTCTCTGAGGAATGATGTCTTCATTACTCAAGTTATTTAATCGATCAATCTGCTTATCAGAATACACTCTTATAGACTCCAAATCACATAAGTTAACTGCTATAAATTCACATAGAAGTCTTAACTTACTAATTGCAGTTGGAGGATCATCATATATATTCCTTTCAGCTAGCTGGCCTAATTTGGCTAAATCAGGATAATATTTATTTAGGAAATTAAAGTTGCTTGCCATAGTAAATTAGTTGGGTTAATTGCTACAAAAGATCTGTTTAATAAATTTTGGTAGTTTTGATACTAATTCTTCCACTCCTTCTTGAATCAGTAAAAAAAATGAAAATGCAAGAAATAAAGTTGCAATCCCCATTAATAAATAACCATATCTTCTTATAATTTCAAATGTTTTAATATAACCTAAACCATTATTTTTTTCTTTATCCCAATATCCATCCCCATTACTTTCTTTAATCGAATCCTGAATACTTGAATCAAGTTTTAGAGCTTTTCTTTCAGCAATAGCCTCATTTTTCCACTGTACATATGAATCATTATCTGATTTTAACTTCTCTTTTGTAGTTTTAAGCACAACATATATTGAGTAATAATATATAAATGAAGCCCCAGCTATCATAAGCCATGATATAAAACACGAGGATTTGTTGAATAAAATGTAATAAACCACCCCCCCGAAAACAGGAATCATAGAAGCGAGAAAACCATTAAGAATATTTATGGAGTCTCGTTTATGATGAAGTTCAGAAGTATGATATGCTCGCATTCCATCAAATGCCATCCTATAACTTTGAAGATGAATACTTTGACTAACACCCTGCCTTTTATCTTTCTTTTTGATCTTACTCATTATACATCAATTAACTTTCAAAATAATCTGAATCTATCTCTTTATAAACAAAAGTCTCTTTAGGAGAGATACCAATATTGTACTCAATCATCAATTCAGCTAAACGTTTCCCATCCATTAAAATCAATGTGCGATCAATCTTTTCTGCAAATTCCTTTGCAGAAGAAGGGAAATCAGAGGTTGTGATAAAAACACCTTTACGTGCATTATGCGCCAACATGGCCCCGGCAAAGTCACGTACTTCCTTAATGGGAACCGTATTTGCATATCGCTTGGCTTGAATGTATATTTTATCGAGTCCCAGTCGGTCTTCATTGATAATTCCGTCTATTCCTCCATCTGCTGATTTCTTTGTTACCTGTGCAGCTTCAGCACGATTGCCACCATAGCCAATTGCTTGTAACAGGTCAAGAACTAGTTCTTCAAATTTATAGGGATCAATCTTTGAAAGTAAATCAGAAAGCTGACCTATCAATAAACGGTTTATTTGTAGGTAGGCATTTTCGAACGTCTCTTTTGGAGTTTTATCAGAGACAGAAGATTGTTCTTCGCTTTCTTTTTCCCCTTTAATATTAATTCCAATAAATTGATTAAAGGAATCATACTGTCTTAAGAAAGTAGCATCAATTCTTTCAGGATTAGTATCCAAAACTTCTAACCCTAACTTAGTTATTTGTACAAAACCTCGTTTTTCAGACTGCAATAATCCGGCTTTCTTCAAATAGGTATTCGCCCATCCAACACGATTATCAAAAAGTGATTGTTTTCCACTTGGTAGCAATTCTCGTCTGTCAGATTCTGACAAATTAAACTCCGTAGAAAGCCTTTCTATTAATTCTCGAAACTTATGTATTTGTTTATCTGCTACGCACTGTAAAAGTGGCAACATGATGGATTGATAATCGGGTACAGACATGCATATTTGATTTAGGTCGCCTAAAGATAGTAATTATGAATATGTAAAAAGCACTTAAATGCATCAAAAAGAAAAACTCCATCCTTCAACGTTTTGAAAAATGGGGAGTAATTGATTGATTGCTTGTGATTATTGAATTAAAGATTTAAAAAATTACTGTGTAAACCTTATCATAATCAACGCTTTTATAGGCAACTAGATGTAAGTAGAAACCTCTAAATCTAATGTTGTAAGTAAACTCTTAAGTGTTGGATTCTTTTTAATGAAACATTCAATCAATGCATCGGGACTTCTTTTGTACTTTCAAATGCTTTACCTTTATCAGGAAATAAGTTTACATTATACCCTTTAAGCGCATTAAGTTTAGCGATGTTTAACATTTCTATTGACCCTACCGCAATCCAATTATACTGAGGATAATAAAGCGTACTTTAAAGAGAATAAAGTAATTATTTACCTCAACAAACAAATTCTGTAGCATCATTAGCAAATAGCAATGTATCATTTTTAGTATATTGATACGTGTGACTAAATTTACATTTTTTATGTGAAGAAAATTAAGTGAAACTTTTCTAATTAGGCTTTACTCCCCATGTAGAACTTGTATTACAAGCACTTTATCTTACCAACAAATATGATATTTCATTTCTACAGCGTATTAAGATTGCCACTAATAAGTTGATGCTTATTTTCCGGAACCTTTGCTTGTGAAGAGAAATCTACCCAAGATTTTACCGTGGTGTTTATTTCATCAATAATTGATTCTCCCTTTTTGATGTTATTACTTTTAGCAATAGTCATTAAATCCGCCTTTGTAATATTTTGTCTTTTGCCATTTACACTTAAAGTTTGTTGACTTACCCAAGCATTAGTCGGATCATATGAGAAGCACACATCGTACGCAGGAGCCAATTCCCAATTCCCTTCTTTTTTTAGCATAAAACCAAAGTTCTTGGTATGGTCATCATAATTCGTTGACAATACATTAAACACCATCCTTTTAAACATTTGTTCAGCTTCCGGATATTTTAATCTAAGGGTACGCATGGTTTGAAATACCTGTTCGTAACTATATCCAAACATATCGTTATAGTCGAAATGTTGTAATGCGCACAATGTTTGAACATGATGTTTGGTGTCATTTCCTTCACGGTCAAATCGCTTAGTCATAAAATGAAAACGATTGTTTTCTGACAATAACCGACATTCCATCATGTTAATTCCACACTCTTTTGCCATTAGATAATATGCGTACTCAACACGCCCCCATCCATGACTGTCTCCAAATTGAATACCACTAACACTATCTAGTTTTATCAGCCAATGTTCAAAGCCTTTAGGAGCTTTAGTTTGACCTGAACGAATTTCTCCAGTTTTATCATTGAACGCAATAAGTGCTTTAGGACGAGCCCCTCCTGCTGAAGTACCAACCTTAAGAATTTCACGCATCGCCTTTTCTTCATCCGTCTTCAGATCTGCCTTGAAATTTTCCCGGTTCGACAACATTTTTTTTGCAATATCTACCAGACCTGATAATTCTATAGAAAATGTATTATTACCTGCTTTTAAATGAGCAGGTTCAAACTCCAAAGCACCCATACCACGATTGCCAATAAAGCATAGTTTTTCAACCGGATTCATACTTTCTGGTAATCGGTTATTTTTTTCGAGCCATCTATTTATTAATTGGTTACCATATTTATCTGGTAAAGAGTCTGCCAACAACCCAGGAAGACCCTTAAAGGTGTCTTCAGTAGCGTCTTTTGCTTTTCTTAATTCTGGAAACCGATAGATTCGAGGACCATTTGATATCGGCATTTTTACAGGTGATAAATCCCACCCTTTTCTTATAAACTCAGGTGAAAATTCAAAGCTTGCTAATTTTTGTTGGTCATTCCATTGAACAGCACCAACTAATTCGCCCCATATTTTCACTTCCGCTACATCTACCATCCTAAATCTTCTTTATCTGTTTCCTTACTGCTTTTATTTCTAGCCCGTTCCTTTTCCTTTTTTTTGAGCTTTGCATATTCCAGTGGACTAATTTCATCTATTACCTCAAACTGATTCAACACATACAATAAATCTAATGCTCTTAAAACTTGTATTAAACTTGCTAAAGTTACCGACTCTCCATTTTCTAACTTACTGATAGTCCACCTATTCAAGCCAGACATTTCTGCCAGCTTTGCTTGTGTGACATTTTGCTGCAAACGATTCTTCTTTACAAAACTCCCCATCTGCGCCACTATAGCTGAATCTGACATTTTTACCCAATCAATGCTAGTATTTGCCATCACTAAATACAATTATACATTACAATGTTAGTTATTACCAACAAACATACGTAATTTAAAAATAAAAACAACTACCTATGTTGGTATTTACCATCATTACATTAACAAATACGCATTAATGATGGTAAATACCAACACGAAATAATCAAAAGTAAATTTCACCATAAATTTCAAACTAAAACCTATTAAGCATTTGAATAAGGCTCTTTCTTCGTTTATAATTTATGCGTATATCCGTAAGCAATTCATTAGCTCCCCCTTGATTAATTTGCCTTAATTGACTGATTGTTTCAGCAATCCTGGCATAATTAGAGTTTCCTGCGTTTTCAAGGTTCTCATCAATTCGTTTCAGAAAATATGCTTCTGCCTCCTCTTTAAACTGCTTTTTATGCTTTTTGTAAAATTGAAAAACCATATTGTCATAAAACAGGTTGTCTTTAATCAAATCCAATGCATCTTGTAATCTATTATCACCCTCATAATAACTCAATAAATCATGAGAATTTCTTTTTCTCAGAACTTGTTCGAAATATGAGACATCTTGAATATTGTAGCTCTTCACTTTCAGCAAGATTGCTTTATCAGGACTTATATCAATAACTTTGCGGGCAACACTGTTGATATCTCCACCTGTCTTGATACATAAATCAAGGTAATAATTCAGAATTTCCTCATTTACGTATCCATTTGACTTATCAAGATATTGCTCAATATGCTTATAAGCTTCAAAATACTTCAATTTTCCAATCAATAATGTAATCAAAGAAATAAAGTGATTCTGGTTGATTCCGGAAAGCTTCAACAGCAAGCGTTCTTTTTGATCATCTGCTAGTTGTTTTTCAATATTATTGTACAAACGAGAAAGCAGTGAATCGCTTAACACCTGTTCATCTGTCAAAAAATAATCACAAAGCTGACTGGATTCAGAAAGATTTATACTTGAAGGCATTAATACTGCTATTTCTTCGAATATATCATAAGACATCATCTTTAAGGTATTATCCAACTTTTCCAGATACTTTATCTTTTGTTCAATGGGCAAATGGGAGGTGTAATTGATTACGAGTTGGTTAAAATCCGAAGATTCAAAATATCCGTCATCATAATAACCTGAGTTCGATTAAAATTAGCGAACTCAGGTTATTACTTCTGCTATGAATAAAAATGCTCATTTTGAACAGAAATAATCTCAGATAAAGAATGTCATTTATTCATCCTGTGTATAGTCCCTGAGGTTGATTACTCTTTTATAGGCAGACACAAACTCCTTTCCATCAAATATGGCGGGAGAAAACCAGGTGGTTTCCCCCATTTCATGCTCCAGGAGTAGAACAGGTTTTTTGTTGACCTTAAGAGCAGTAGGGGTTATATCCAGGATGTACGCCCCTGAATGAGTCAGGTTTAATAGTTCAACTTTATTTGAATCTATTTCAAAAATACAAGAGCTTGCAGTATGAGTTTCGTTCAGAAAGGAATAAAAAGCGTAGGTTGCATAATAAGGTTCTTCTATTCGGATTCCACCAAATTTGTAATCCTCTGCTGCCTCAAACTGATGGTGCTTGTGAATGGCTTCGAGCAATGATGAATCCTGAACCTTACTGAAAGTATAAGGAGATAACAGCTGATCTACCTCACCGTTGATCCCATAAAATTCTGTACCCGTTAGTCCCTGAGGTTTTTCCAGAATTGCAATAAACTCATTATACATCGGGTCATTATAATATTCGATTCGTTTAATTGAGGATGTGCCAAACGCAACATGCTCATTATTAAATATCGTGATTCCGTCTAACAATTCCATATCGAAATACTGCTCGGCGATACCCAATGGTAATCTTTTTCTGAGAATCTCATCATTGATGAAGACTACTGAATCCGGGGATAACAATAAAGAGTCAGGGAATCTCATCCCATACTTTTTCTTAAGCCACAGATGCATATAAATTTCATCAGTAGCAGAGAAGTAATGGATTTTATCAACCAGTATTTTATCTGCGTTCTGATGACAATAAGATGCAGAAGTATCAGAGAGAGAGAGATCTGATCATCAGCACTGACTCCTGCGGAAGAATGTTCTTTTTCTTCCATTGTATGCACGTCATCACAGTGGGCTCGTGCGGCTCGTTTTATGAACCCATCCATGTATAATTTACTCCACGCATTTACATCAGAAGTGTCAATTGCAGGAATTTTATCTTTCAACCGAATGAACGCCCCGGAACCAGATTCATCGATAATGGTAATATGGTTGTCATCTTTAACAGCAAAAGTTAATACCACGGATTTTCCTCGCAGGGCAACATTGAGGCCTTCGGTGATTATGAGTCTTTGCTCTTCGATATCACTTTTGTAAAGTGCGATTTTAGTTTCATGGCTTCCCGATTCAGAGTCTGATACAGCTTTTGAAATGTAATGTTCGGAGATGTTCCATTCTTCGTATGTCCCTTTATTATTGCATTGGTACCATGTGCCAATGACCGAATTGCTTTTTTTATTTTGACAGGCTATTATTAGTAGTCCTGAAAGAAACAAGACGAAGTTTTTTTTCATATTAGCGCTTATTGTGAGCTTTTGATGCTACGAAATTAACAAATAAGAGGTGTATTGTTTGCAGATTATTCTATATTTATTCGGGAAGCTGGGAATGCGCAAAAAAACACTCATCTTTAAACAATATATATTACTGAACATTAAGATTTTAAATTGAATGCCAACCATCTTTAAGGTACTCTTTTAACACAAGTTAGTGTTAAAAAATGCCTGATTTCACTTCGTACCCCCCCTATGAATAATTTGGGGTAATCAATTGAATATTTTTTTTACACAAAAAAAAGCCGGGCAATTATAAAATAACGCCCGGCTTTATATTAAATAGATTATCATTACAAAATGATGAGGAAGCACTGAAAAGTGTAATTCCCTAAGGGGATTTGTATTCGAATGCGAATAATTTTTTTTGCGAAAAATATTTTCGACCCCTTTTGTAAAGTACTGATCTTCAATATCACTTTAAACTTACCGCATTACTGAAAAACTTCTTCTATTTTTTTATTAATTTTTTCAGCGATGTTTTTCCGTTGGAATTAATCTTAATAATGTAAATTCCATTTTTAAATTCCGACAGATCAATTGCACCTCCAGAGAATGAATTGTTGTAGTAAACCCGCTCACCGGTAATGTTACAAACAGAAATTATTGAATTATCTGCACCACTAATATAAACCATATCTGTGGCTGGATTTGGGAATAGTGTTATTTCTGACTGGCCATGATTGTCAACACCGGTATTTATATCAAATGTAGCATATATTGTTATATCGCTGGTAACATTTGTTAGAACGAACGGATTATCAGCACTCATTACGTTTCCGTTTTTGTCCTGCCAGTTTTTAAACTGATAACCAGCTTTGGCTACAGCAGTTACTTCCAACGCACTGCTATTGTTAGCTACTCCTTGTATACTGGCTCCATTGATGGTATCGCCATTTGCGCCTAATTCGAAAGTAACTACATGGTCGTAGCTCCATTGTAAATTCGGCCTTTTTATGCCATCACTGCTTGTTAATGCAAGTACTTTCCAGATTGAAGTAAAATCCCAACCGGAAAAGTTCGATGCATCGGAGAATTGTGCTGTGGTAAGGCCAGTTACTATTTGGTTATCATAATCTAATGCTATCCCCTTATCAACTCCCGAAGTTTCCTTGTTATAATAACTGTTAGTTACGGTTGAATAAGCGCATTTACCCACTAAACCTCCACAACCAGAGACTTTAGGAACACTTCCGGTACTGTAACAGTTTAATACTTTTCCAGAATAATAATTTAATCCTACAAGACCTCCAACATAGTCATTACCAGAAACATTTACAGTACTGTAACAATCCGATACTTCTGAACCACTAACATTTTCTCCCACTAAGCCACCAACATTAGAAGTTCCGGAAACACTTCCGGTACTGTAGCTATTTGATATTATTGAATTTTTATAATTATATCCTACCATACCACCTGTATTCTCTCCCCCTGACAAATCACAATCAATAATACCAAGGCTGTCAATGCGACCAGTCATAACAAAACCAAACAGGCCTATGCAATCAGAAGAAGTACGATGAATATACAAATTACTGATGGTATGGCCTTTGCCGTTGAAAGTTCCTGTAAACGTTGTAGAAGTATTATTACCAATAGGCGAAAAGCCTTTCCCGTTATTCCAGTTTTTGGTATCTGTCGCATCAATATCTGTTGTAAGAACAAAGCAACTTGACCAGTCGCTACTTACTTCAGAAAGTTTTTTAAGTTGATCCAAGGTTGATATCCGATAAGGATTATCGCTGGTTCCTGCACCAGAGTCATATTTCTGTATAAAAACTGCTTTAAGCGTTGAGTCGTTTACAACATGGGTAACTGTAAGCGGGTTATCGGTACTTACTGCATTTCCGTCTGTATCCTGCCATTCAACAAATAAATATCCCCCAGAAACAGGTGTAGCTGTCACTGCAGTAGCATCGGAATCATATGTTACACTTTGTGAAGCTCCTCCGTTAATTGTTCCGTTTCCATCGGTACTAAATGAGACGATGTATGTATCAATTTCAAATATGGCATTTAAAGCTGAATCCTGCGTTACATTAGAAATGGTAAGGGGATTAATATTGGTGATAGAATCTCCTGCAGCGTTTCTCCATTCATCGAAATGATATCCCGTATTTGCATTGGCTGTTACTTCAGTAGCGTTATTTCCGGAAGTTACTCCTTGGTATAAGTCACCGATAACAGCACCGTTTCCATCAGTACTAAATTCTACTTTATAACCAGCCTTGAAAATAGCATAAAGGGTACTGTCTTGTGTCACATTGGTAACAGTTAATGGATTGTTTAGACTAATCAAATTGCCTTTTCCATCTTGCCATTCTTTCAGAATATAGCCATCAGCTCCAATGGCTTTTACACTTACACCATTTGCCCCATTGTCTATACCTTGTATATCGCCCCCTGCTATAGAATTACCATTAGTACCTAGTTCAAAAGTAACTAAATGGTCATAACTCCATTGTAAATTTGGCCGCATTACGCTGTCAACACTTGTTAAAGTAAGTATTTTCCAGGTTGATGTAAAATCCCAACCGGAGAATTTTGTTTCATCGGAAAAAGCAGAAGACACTATTCCTGTGGCATGAGAACACGAACCGCTATTTATTGTTTTGTCATAATAACATCTGTATATTTTTCCTTCATTATTACCAGTAATAACGCAAGCAGTATTACTAACCTTTCCTGAAACATAACAATTTTTTATAATAGCTGCACTGGATTCATTTTGCCCGGTAATTCCACCATAATAGCTAAAATCAGACGTTCCTGCAACAAAACAATTCTCAACCATTGAACTTCCCCAGATTATACCGGCAAGTCCTCCTATATTACCACTTTCGCTTACAGAAACAGTACAATTGGTATAGGATGATTTTATGTAACTTGATGATAGAACACCAACAAGTCCACCAAGTACATTTACACCATATCCTTTTACAATGCCGGATAAAAAGCACTTCTCTATTACTGTAGAGTCTGCTGCATAACCTACAAGTCCTCCACTTTTACTGCCTAAATTCAAATCACTATTTGTCAGACCTAAATTTTTAATTGTTGCTCTTTTGGTATAGCCAAACATGCCATTACCTTCCGTTCTATATGAAATATACAGACTGTCAACAACATAACCCTGCCCATCAAATACACCTGTAAATAAGGTACTTGATACTCCAATACGAGAAAAACCTTTCGATTGGTTCCAGGTTTTCGTATCAGCTGCATTAATGTCAGCTGTAAGAACAAAACATTTACCCCAGTCACCGGTTGTTTCCGACAACCGCCGTAGTTGTGCAAGCGTGGCAATTTGGTATGGATTGGAACTTGTGCCAGTTCCACCATCATAACTTGTTGCTGTAACAGTTTCTGCTTGTAGCATTCCACATAAAAAGAAACTCAATAAGAGTAAAGAAATTAGTTTCATTGTTTTTTACTTAATTAAGATTTATATAATTATTAACCTGACCCAGTGATGGTAATAAAAATTACATTCAGAAATTTTGTTTACATCTTACCGGGTGAATTATGAGCTACAAAAGTATTATATGTACTATTTCGGTTATATCCCTGAAAACAGGTATATTTTGACAGGCATGAAAATTTATTTGATAAATTGTGTTGCAGAGCTTACTGATGGCGGTAAGATTAAGAGAATGTACTCCATGAAAACAGACAACTATTCATCAAAAGAAAGACAATATTTTCAATAATTTAATCAGAAGAATGGTCGATGCCGGTACAGTCTATCTGAAAAATTCGATAGGTACTTAACTGCCGACCTCTAAACATTTATTTATAAGCGGTCTGAAACATAGTTCTATCGAATACCTATATAATTGTTGATTATATGAGACAAACCCAATAATTTTATGTCGAACTCTGGTTATTAATTGTAATAGAGAGAACTATGAGTTGTTCTCCCTTTGCATTGAAAGTAAAGGTGGTTAATTTAAGTAACCTGTAAAATACAATTTAACTTTTAATCCATCCTTTAGTAGTAGCCAGGAAAACTAAGTTGGTAATATTTTTTACATGGTATTTGTTTAGCATGTTTTTCCGGTGCGTTTCTACGGTATGGTACGAAAGAGAAAGTACTATCGCAATCTCCTTTGAGCTTAAACCCTGAGCTATAAGTTGTAATATGTGGGTTTCCTTTTCTGTAGGATGATCCTTAGGATCACAGACAATCTGATCAAAAGCCGTGGCTACTGATACCAGCAGCTGTTTTTCGTTAAAAGGTTTTGTTATGTAATTTAGTGGTTTGGTATTCATGGCAGCCTTAACCATCTCTTTGGAGTCGTAAGCCGAAATAAAAATAAAAGGAATATTATATTTCGGGCTTATCTCTTCCATTAACTGTATACCTGAGTTATCGCTGCTTAAATTTATATCGCACAAAATTAAGTTGGGTATGTTAAATTTCAGAAATTCCCTGGCTTCTTCGTAACTGGTTGCAATTCCCGATATTTTATAACCATTGTTTTTTAAGATACTTTCTATCGATTTTGCCACTATAATTTCGTCCTCAATAATAAATATATCTTTCATAAATTATTTTTTGACTTTGGTTATTTTAGATTATTCTTTATTATAAAAACATTATTGCTTTAACATTTGCTTTTTCCTCAAAAGTAGCAATAACATTTCCTTTATATTGCTGAGCTATTGTTTGTGCCAGTTTTAACCCCAACATGCTACTGTTTGCATTTATATCCGGATTTGTATAATTATAATTAGTATTACTAATATTCAATATATATTTATCACTATCCTTTATAAAAGATAATTCAATATCATTATCGTTCCGGTTAATATCTACGCCATATTTTATTGCGTTGGTCAACAATTCATTTGTAATAAGGCCAATGTGTGTCATTTTCCCAACATCCAGAGATATATCTTCAAAACTCATTTGTAAATTTAATTTGTCTTCAATACCTGTGGCATCTATTATTTTTATACACAAATCAGTCAGGTATTGTTTTGTACCGGGGCCTGCTAAATAATTACGCTTATACATGTGCTGATGTAATATAGCAAGGCTGTCAATACGTCCCGAGGCTTTTTGTAAAGCTTCCTGCACCTTTGTGTCGCTGGTGTCGTATCGTTGCATGGTAAACAATGAAGATACCATTTGCAGGTTATTTTTTACCCGATGATTGAGCTCTCTGAGTAAGCTGGCGGTTAGCTCCTCTTTTTTCTCGATGGCCAGTTTTTGTTCCAATAATAATTTGTTGTCTTTTCTTTTGCGGCGCAAGTTCAGGTAAACAATTACAGTAATGACCAAAATAAACAGTATCCCTGTACTTAATAATAGGTTTAGTCTTTTTTCATCACTTAGTTCCAACTCTTTTTCTAATCTTTTTTGTTTTAGAATTGATTCCTGTTCATCTTTCTCTCTTTCGTGTTTATATATTAAATCTTTTTCGATAATCATTTGCCGGTTGTTAACGGTGTTCAGGCTATCGTTCCATTGGTTAGCCAACAGTAGGTGCTTATAGGCTTTTTCAGTATTTCCCAGTTGATAATATACTTTACTGTATTCGCTATGCAGGTTTAATTTATCCTCGAAACGTATAAGAGAATCTTCCTTAATTTCCAGTAATGCTTCAAGACTTTTCCGGGGCAGGTTGCGTTTACGGTAATACATCGACTTGTTTTCCTGATGCGTAAACCTTGTCGGACTACTTTGTCCATATTCTAAATTGTTTTCGTTATTAAAATCGTTTGTTTTTTCTGCCAGCATTATATATTCATATGCCAGGTCCAGGCTGTCAACCCAAAGGTAATACCGGGAAAACTTTACCTTATCCCGGAAATCTGTATAATAAGGTTCGTTTTTATGTTTTAATGATTTTTGTAAATAGTATGCAGCCGAGTCATATTTTTGTTCATTCATATATAAATAAAAAAGGGTGCCAAATGTATAATATTCATAAACCTTATTGTTGGTTTCTTTGGCTGCTCTTAAAGTTCGGTTTAGCATATTTTTCGCTTTATCATATAACTTAAATCTATAATAATAAAATCCTAAGGTATATAATAAGCTTTCATTTTGTTCTAAATTATTTTTTTCCGATAATTTCAACGCTTTATAAAGGTATTCCAATGCTTGTTTATAATTTTCAGCATTAAAATATTCCAGCCCAATATTATAAAGTACTGTGACCTCACTCACGTTTTTTTTGTATTTTTTTATCATGGAATGTGCTTTCAGAAAATATTCTATTTTAATATCAGTACTACCATATTTAGGGTAGGTTGATCCAATATCGTTATAGAGATATCCGATAAATAAAGAATCGTGTATATTCTCAAATACCTTTTGAGCCTTAATAAAATAACATCTTGCAGAATCTAACTTATGCTGTGTGAAATAAAGAATACCTAGTGCGCGCAGACTTTTGCCTTCGTATTTTTTATATCCTGTTTTACGACTTATTTCCAGCGAAGCCAGTGCATGTTTTCTGGCTTCTTCAATATCTTCATATTTAAGGTACCTGTAAATAGAATAATTTGTTTCAGCCCTTACTGAGTCGCTAATGTCATCTTTTAGTACCTGCGTTAAGCTATCAACAGTAGTATTGGCCAATATCGATAATGGAAACAGTAATAAAAATAACTGTAGTATAATCAGATTATATTTTGAAATCATAAAATTAAATTCTCATTTTATCGTTTAAGTAAAGTTCAACATCTACTTTTTTTAAGTTTTCTGATTCTGCGGAATTGATTTCATTATTATAAGGCTGTTTAATTGGCGAGATATTAAAACCACATTTTAAAAATTCAGTATTGTAGCGAAAATAAATTGTTCGATTATCCCTGACCATTTCTCCTATCTCATAACTTTGACCTTCTGGCTCCAAAGAAACTAAAATATTTTTGATGTTTTCCATAACAGATTTTTCACCTAAGGTTTAGTTGAGAAAAGTCCTTCAATATTGCCCAAATCTTCTATCGGTTGGAATACCGACTTAAAATCTTCCAATCGATCAAGAAGGTGAGCTAACTTAAGCAATGATTCCAGAGATATTTGTCCGCTTGTTTCAAAACGCTTTAAGCTACCTAAGGACACACCAGATCGTTCTGCCATATCCGATTGTGATAATTTTAATTGTTTACGCAAGGCTTTGTGGCGCTTAGCCAGTTCCTTAGCAATTTCATGAGGTGTTGGATTAATTGAATACATATAGCTAATATATCAGACAAATATGGCTACAATTTCGCTATTCAGCCAATATATTAGCTAATTCACTAAACATCAATTGTAACAATACTTTCAACAGGCTGCATCATTTTTAATTCATGAAAAACCTTCTCGTAATCGCACAAAAGTACATTCCGGTTCAGAAATTTCAAACTAAAACCTCCTGAGCATCTGAAGAATATTTTTCCTCCGGTTATAACTTAAGCGAATATCCACAAGCAATCTGTTAGCAAGGTCTTGATTAATTTGCCTTAATTGACTAATTGTTTCTGCAGCTTCAATATCAACACCATAGTCAGATAAAATTTCCACTTTTCAGGGATGATAGTATTTTGTTTTTAAAATACTCAAACGTTTTTTCTAAAACTTCCTGCTCTTTTTTCTGCATATCACAATCCAAATAAGCCACTTGCATGAATAAGTCTTTACTATTGGAATAGTTCTTTATAAAATTCATTTCATGGTTACGCCGCCACGAATTAGATTCATCCTCTTTAATAGAATTAAAAGAGCTAGTTATCCTACGAAACTTACCAATTATTTCCCATTGATCAGATATTTCAATAGATCCAATCCCATCTCTTAACACATTTGTTCCATTTGATTGATTTACTTGAGTAACCGTTTTATCTACGTCCGAAAGGCTTAAATCTTTCTTTTCTCCAAAAACATCAAGTTCTATACTGTCAGCCCATTGTATCAGGTCTTTTACATTAACTAAAATTTCATCACTGCTTAGTTCCTTAAAATCAGAATCAGACAACAATGGAATCTCAATTTTCATATACACATAGAAATTAGATTTTGCAGGCTGGCTTTCATCAATACATAATTTCGCACTGACGTAGGTATTCTCGTACTTCTTGCAATACTGGTTATATTTGGACAAATAGTGATCACTATCTTTTTTATTACCGAGAGGTGTTTTTAAAACTAATACATACACACTTTCTCCGCATAAATCAGATACAATAGGGCAATGCTCCATCTCAATAAATATGGGCTGTCCTCTATCTTTTCCTGATTCCGTTTTTATTTTACCAAAAGCTACACAAACCTCTTTTGAAGTAAAATCTGAATGACTTGTCTCATACACTTCCAATTCTTCATCATCAAAAAGTGTTTCTAAAATAGCTTTTTTAATAGAAAATGGCTCCGAGTAATTAATTGAATCCACTTTTACTTCTTTAAAACACTCCAGATCCACTCCATAAGGATCCATTACCTCCTTTTCATCAATAGGTTTACGGAAATAATTATTCCAGTTTTCTGTATTTAAATCCTGATAGTTAAGTTTCTTATCTCCTTCCGAATTAGAACAGCGGTCAATTCTATTTTCTTCTGAGTATTTTTTGTAAATAAAGTTCGCAACATGATCCTGATCAATAGTATGCTTCAGGTAAGGATATGCAATATTTAAACAAGCTTTATTATCTTCTTCCAGTTTTTTTTCGATTTTACCAAACATCCGGTCAACCCGCCCAACTCTTTGCTCATTATCTCCCGGTGTCCAGGCAATGCCATAATGAATTATGTTATTACAGTAATACTGAAGGTTGACACCCTCTTGCAATACTGATGTTGAAATTAGCACATCCGGAAAAAATGGCGTATTAAAGCTTGCAATTACCCGTTGGTTTTTTGTTGCTCCCCAGTATGGATATGCTGGGTCTTGATTGAAAAAATTCTTCCATTCATATTGCACCAGTGAATCATTACTTTGAAGATTAAAAACCTTTTCGCAGATCAATTTAAATCTATCTAATGAAGAAATGATTAATTGTGGTAAAGCAGTTGAATCAAACTTATCTTTTAGCACTTGAGTATATTCCTTATAAAACTCAATTCGATCTTTGGTCTTTGAGTTTAATTGAACTTCAATAAAGATGGCGTATAAATCTACAATTGCACCAGAAGCAAGGATTATCCCCTTTTCCAGGAAATTAGAAAAAGCTTCTTTCTCATAAACAGAAAAATCTGAATAAATTTGCTTGCACTTATCGTATTGTTGACTTAGCTTATCATCGCCTGAAAGGTAATTCCAAAATATGGTTAGTAACGTATCGAGGTTGACATCAGGTTGTTTTTCATTTTTAACTTTTTTATCAGAATCCTCTTTCAAACCCAGTATTGCTCTTAGCCTATGTTTATCTTTTTTATTGATCGTTTTTAATCGGTGTTCAATTGCTGAAACATAAAAATTACTGTCTTTTTTGCTACTGGAATATGATTGTTCTATAATATTCATATTCACATAGGCAGACCCATTGTAATCAGCTCCCGGAGCAAAAAACATAGGAAAAATACCTGGTTTCGATTTCGAAAACCTTAAACGAAAGTTTGATGCATGGGTCCGTGGCACATTATCAGCTTCACTTGTCTTTTTTAAAATTTTGAATAAGTCCAATACTTTACTACCTAAGAATCCTTCCTCAGGCTTATCTGTCGGATTTTCTTCATTTGTATTTTGTTCTTCTATTTCATCATCCTCATCTTCAGCAGTATTTCCACCAGCCCGTTCAATATCTTTAAAATAAGCTTCATACGAGCTCCTGGTTAAATCGTTCAGAGGCAAGTGTGAGTAATTATTAGCCCGAAATACCTGCATTATCTTACCCCAAAGTACTTTATCGTACTCTAAGTTCACACGCCCGGCTATCTCCTTTACTGAAGGAATTCGACGAACAAAAACCAGATTTTTTTCATTCAATTTAATGTGATTAATCAATCCTTTGGTTAAAGAATTAATCAAAACATCATATTTAGGGTGTTGCGGGTATCGATCAAACTGCTCTTTATATTCTAAAGATAGCTTAGTTAGCATATCACTATCCATTCCTTTATAATAATCACCCGAATGCCTTTGGTTATCTTCTTTATTTTCTTGCTCTTCAGATACTTTTCCCGGACGTGGAATAAACTCTGTTCCTTCCAGAAAATTGAGCATTCGATTCTTCTTTTGCTTATCCGTTTCCTTTAAATAGTCCATTGCCAGTTTCTTTTGATAAAGACCAAAAAAGATTTCTGACATAGGATCATCATCAAATGAAGCGACAACCGGCTGCTCATGCCGATAGTTATATTTCATAAATCCTTTACTACTTAATCGACGAAATCTACGGACAGCATATTTATTTAATAGTTCCTGAGAACTTAAAGCAGGATCTTCTTTTTTAAAGTATGAAAATATTGCGGGAATATTACTACTTGAACTGTGGTTGGGCGTTGCCGTGAGCAATAAATACTGATTTGAAAGTGGTTTATCTTCAATACCGAAAAAACCTTTTGCAGCATTCACTTTTAAACTGCCACCTTCAATATTTCTGAAATAGTGTGCTTCATCAATAATAACTAAATCAAAAGCATTTTCTTTATCCTCTATTAGCTTTTCACGAAGTAAGTTTCCTATTTTATTTGCTCCATCAGCAGAACTTTTTTCATATTCTTCAGGATCATCCAAATGTAATCCAATCCCATTTAAACGATTTTTTGTATCTCCACTAAACAATGAACTAAACGAAGATATTTTCCCCACAAAGAACCGTTTTCCTATCTCATTGTATTGTTCAACTAAATGGTATAAATTTTCACAATAATGAGCTGCATGCATGGCTTTATTCCCATACTTATTCTTCACTACATCATCATTAAGCTTATAATGCACATTTATAAACGTTTCATATTCGCTTATCCAATTACGTGCAATTTCCATTCGGGGTGCTAATACTAAAACCCGCGCATTAGGTTTCTGCTGCCACAGAGAAGCAATAACGGATAATGCTTGTATTGTTTTGCCCATTCCCACTTCATCGGCCAATAAAGCAACACCATGTTCTATTAACAAATTAAATAGTCGTGCAGATCCTTCGGCTTGCTTATCAGGCATGGTTGAACGCTCATTAGAATCATATTGCCAATAAATATTATCTCTTTGAAAACTTATTGATCGGGTTAACGACTGAGGAGAAATTGGTTTATATGGATTCTGCATAACAATCTTTTCTTATTTGATTCAACCATTTTTTTGCTTTCTCTGCATCTTCTTTTGATAATTCATGTAGAGGAATATTTTTGATGGGCTGAAAACTTAAATCTTCATCGTCATTAAGATTATTAAAGACTTTAAGAATCACATTTACCTCATTAATTACAAACCATAAAAATGGTTTTGAAACCGTTAACTCTTTTTCTGTTTTAGAGAGTTTAAAAGCATGCTCATGTAATTGAGATAAGCAACCCGGCATTTGATAAGCATGAAGTTTCAAAGCTCTTTGATCTCCTTTAAGGCTGATAAACTTTTGTTTCATGTTTTCCATGGCAACAAACATAGTAAACCAACCTTGCGAATAGTCTGAACTCATCTGCGATAAGAGTTGTTCGTTTAGTTCATCGCCAGATTCATTTTCATCTGAGCCACGGTGCACTTGCCTGCCGTTATCACTCCCGGCTTTTTCATTAAGCCAGGCATTCAAAAGATCATTTAAATTTTCGTAGCCGAATGCCGGTCTTTTTTCAGTATTGAGTTCAGTAATAAGACCGCAGAAAGCAACTTTTTTACCCTTGTAAACAGTAAAAACTCTGTCTTTTAATAAAGAGGTATGCTGTGCAATAAAAGAAATACCTCCGCTATTCAATTGCTTTAATTCAATGGAAGACAAACCCGGTAGTTTGATGGTATACTCATCAATATTTATACTATCAGGTATATCAAGAATTGTGTATTTAAATGTATCCCAATCGGCAATAACCCGACAAGAAAGGCTGTAATCATCAAGTAAATTCCGGCGCTCTAACTGCAGTTCTGTTATTTCAGTTCCTATAGGAGATTCAAAAGAAGTAATATGAACAGACTTAATAAGTTTAGCATAGGCTGATGCATCCATTCTTTGAATAATCCCTGCTTCTATATTACAATTATTTGGTGTTAAATTTAACCCCGCATTAGTGAAGTTCCACGATCCCAAGGCAATAGAGCCTTTAGTCAACCATGTTTTAGCATGAACAAAAGGTTTAACTTCTTCTTTAAAGTCAAAATTATCCTTCATTAAATCCACTCCATCCAGGGACTTAATTTTATCCAATACCACAGGTGCAATTCTTACTTTCTTTCCTTCAATTGCATCAGGTATCAACTTAACGTTACAACCTTTTAAATAGTTATTAAATATCTCCGGCAGATCATCTGAGAGGTATGGAGACCAGGCATACAATTCTTCATTAATATCCAATCGATCTAACAATCCTCCTCGTTCAAATGAAGATAGAAAGTCCCAGTCCGCACTCTCGTTACTCAAACCCTCCCACTCTTTACTTAACTCATCTAGTATTTGCTGATCGTCGGCCTTAGTTATTGTTTTAAAGAATTGAATCACCTTACGGGCATTAGTGCGATCTTCAATCTTTTTAAATATGGCACATTCAGAATTTCTTGCCCAGGCACTTAATGATAGATTAGCGGATGTTGCTAGTACATAAGCCTGGTTTGAATGATTCACAAAAAGCGCAATTTTAGGATGAAAAACACCATTGAAGACTTTTCCATCCTCACTTCCCAGATTCTTTGGGCTAACAGGAACTGTACTAACACATGTTTTTTTACTATCGGTTGAATTATTCGCTCTATAGTCATAAAAAAATCTGATATCTATCTTTTTATCCCCTTCGTCACGTTGATGAAGACATTCATTTAGAACTTCATAGTCGCGTAGACTTCTGAAATCTTCCGGAGGCATTTGGTTGATAGCGGATAACAAATACTTCTCTACAAAATAGATATCCATATTGAAAGAGGTAAACCAGGCTAACCTTAAATCACCCAACTCTTCCAATACCTTCTTAAATTGCTGGTATAATAACATATTAGTTTGTTCCGTTTAAACCATTACTAATTGCCTTTAGGGTACTAATGTAATAGTCATTATACCAAGGCACATTCTTTTCAGTAAATTCAGATGTCTCATAACGAGGATTCACATAGTGCATACGCTCAATAGTTCCATCTTCCTTAATATGAATCCAGGGACTTGTTCCTTTCGATTGAGAGACATTGTGATGGTATAAGCTTATATTGCGAAGTAGCGATTCTCCATCTTCAGATTGCATAATCAGGTCAATCAAATTTCTTAAACGACCTATTGATGTATACAGACTATCAACCTTACTGTTCGCTTTTATGATGGATTTCAGCTCATTCGCATCATCCTTAATCTGACTTAAATGATTAACAGATTTTTGTGTCATGAGATAGAATACCTGAGTACATGGAGCTAAAAACGATTCCAAATCTATTACCTCTTGTAGTTTTTGCTTTTCCGCTTCATCTGCCAATCCTTTAATTGCTAATTGATAGGTTATTTGTGCATTATTTTGAGGATCAATTTTATCGTATAGTGCCTTTACTGCACCTGAATCCAAACCTAATTGTGCTTCCCAAAAGCTTTTTACATTTTCATCTAATCTGAGATGTCCAAAACAGTTAACAATTGCATCTTGCAGCGACTTATTGTTTTTTATTACTGAAAACTCAATGGATGGATAATCTTTATTAAGGGAACCAAACAGTTCTTTGAGCATTGGTAAAAACTCAATTATCAGATCCTTAGCTTCATTCCATTTCGAGAAGAGTATATCCACCTTTTGCCATTCGTATTCATTACACCTTAAATCACGACTTAGCAGATTCATATTCATAAATGGTCCTTTATAACGCCCATTTACACCTAAAGAAAGTTGACGGACCAAGAACCCGCCTTTAGATTTAT
The DNA here is from genome assembly GCA_050296935.1 of Marinilabiliaceae bacterium. Taxonomy (GTDB): domain Bacteria; phylum Bacteroidota; class Bacteroidia; order Bacteroidales; family Marinilabiliaceae; genus Saccharicrinis. The sequence continues at coordinate 43,471 of JBNKRV010000285.1, forward strand.
CTAATATAATCTGATGCTCAAACTCATCTCCTAATTTCAGTTCCGCTTTATAACTACCTAATATCCCTGCAATGGATACTACTCCATTACCTTGTGTTTTTTGCTGATACACTAATGAACCAGTTATAATATCTTCCAGAGCTAACACTAAAGCCGCTTTAAAATCAAACTCATTATCAATATGGTGATAGTGATTAATTGTTTGACTTACCCACTCATAGTGATCCGTAAACACCTTTCGTATCAAATAATGATTAAACAGGTTTATGCTGTAATTACGGATATCTGTAGAAATCGTGTTCAGTTTGTTCTGAAATATTTTTTGCCCTACAGCTGACCATATACTTTGAGTTCCCATTGGGTCAAGAGAGCCTTCTTTGAATAAAGAATTGTCAGGGATTGTAAAAATGTTTTCGTAAATCATCTGCTTAGTAGTTTAACTTTATATTCCAAACTCCCGACTTTATGAACAGGCACTAATTAATTCAGCATCAAAAACATAGTATAGCAGTACAATCAGTACCGGGTAAAACTGAACTTCCATACAGTAGCATTAGAGTCTTTTAGCCTTTCTTTTACTTGGTTGTAGTAATCCTTTATAAAGTCTTCTTTTCTTTATTAAGAAGAATATTTAAGAGTTGGGTAGTTTTCATTTCTTAATAAAATTGGTGCTTATCATATTCTTTATTGGTAATATTCTATTTGTTTCAACAAAAAAAGGATTCAAGTAGTATCCTTGAACCCTTATATTATTTCTTTTTAAGCTAATCATTTTTCATCTTTTAGCTTATTCATTTGTTTAACAACTTGCTTGGGATCAAGTATAGGCACGGGATATTTTGCCCAATCAGATCCTTTTGTATTTGCCGCTAAAAGCCCTCTAGTGGTTCCAATACATACGGCAGCAAGAGACACAATTAAATCATCATTAATTTTAATATGATCTCCCTCTTCATTTATGAATGCATTTTTAAGATTAGATATCTTAAATGTAATGGTATTTGAGAAATTAAGAAAATCTTCCTCATAACCATCAATCACATAATTAACCTTTGTGCTTAACTTGAATATTTCATTATCAGCATCAATATCAAACTGAAACCCCAATCCAAACTTAAGGTTTAATCCAAAAGCAATTTCAATATCCGCAGGTAATGGTTTATAGGAATATCCCGTTTCCTTAATATCTTGTATGGTAACAGATATATTTTTCATTTTACTTATTTAAACTAGGCGTAATAACGTGGTTCGCACTCTCCTGAAAAAAATGTATGAAAATACATTGGAAGTGAAGTTCTTTTTTTAGAAAACGGCATTGAAAATACCGATTCTGTTACTTCAATTTTCTTTTGCTTTACTTCAGTGGTATCTTGTTTAACTGTTTGCAGAATGGGCTCACCTAAAACGGATTCAATTTTAGAAATTGTTTTTATAGTGAAATTATGCGTTCCGCTCATCCATTTACTGATTTCACTTTCTGTTTTTCCTAAAGCTTTAGCTAGATCTTTCTGCTCCATTCCTTTATCTTTCAGGATAAAATGAATACGATCAACAATATCGAAAGAGCGTTCAACAAATAGTTCAACATCTTTAGATATCTTTTTTCTTCTGGCTTCTAGTCGTTTGTTTTTTAGCATTCTATTTCCTGTTGTTACAGATTGAATTTTAAATTCCCTAATAACTGTTTTTGATAAATGTTTACTTTACCATCTTTTACTCTTGTTTTAATAATACGATTGATGTTTTGTAAAAGTTCAACATGTTTATTAAGTATTGGGGCTTCGTTATAGGTGCGTGTAGTTTTTACACCTCCATTGCCAATGATTAAAATTTCTTCGGATATTCTTATTACATAAAGCCGAAGGTTGGATGTTTCAATTGGTATAGCCCATATTTGGTCATTCTCTCTGGACTCAGGACGGAAATAGCGTTCAAGCGCTCCTGTTTCTCCAATTTTATCGATCCATTTGATGATAATGTCAATATCTTCATCATATTTACAACCTTCAGGGAACTGATCTAAAAATTTATCTGCTTCAGTTTCTTCACCTTGAAACCGGAGCGTATAGAAATTGATACGTTCATGTTCTTCAAATAGTTCTATGTTAATTACTGACTTCACTTATAAGTTAATTACAAATTAATGCATTTTTCTGTGTAAAAAGCAAACATTAGTTATTTTTTAACATTTATTCTTCAAATATTCTTTATCATTAGTGTCCGGTATAAACTATTTAACCTTAGCATAATCTTTATCTCTAACGGGTTATAAGGTATCTTTCAAATATCAGGGTAGTATTTCCGCCTTCATGAAAAAGCGTTAAAAAAATAAGTAAACGAAACGTTAATAAAGAAAAGCTGTTTGAACGCAGTGAGTTCTTTTCTTTTAGTGAAGTGCACTGATTTTTAGGTTTTTCATGTCAGCGGCGGCTCTTTTTGTTTACTTTTTCGAGCTGTAGCGAAAAAGTAAAA
>JBNKRV010000286.1:0-3054 GCA_050296935.1 Marinilabiliaceae bacterium
AGATGGATACATCACCCTGGAATATAGATTTCTGAAATACCCTTTTACACTTTCTGCAGACTTCATTCCAGGATTCGAATTTTTTGGCCCGGATTTCTTCCGTTTAAACATGGATATTTTTTCGATTAGTGCAGCCTTTACATTCTAATATTGACTTTAAAATAGAAACAATAAAAAATCAAATCATATGAAACGTTTACTATCAACCTTCCTTTTCTTAGCGATAATAATAAGTGTATCTGCACAAGAGAGCAACGAAGTAAAAACCCTTTTCGGAGGAAATAAAGATCAATCAAACGGAGGTTATGGAGCTGTAATGGTTGGCTATAGCCAAATTTGGGATAAAGATGCCATACTTATAGGGGGTAGAGGCGGTTGGATAATCAATCATAACTTTGCATTGGGTATGGGAGGATACGGTTTTATGACAGACCCTAAAACAGATGCCTATATCCAGGATGTAATCACCGGACAAAACACAAAATATCAAATCACCGGTGGTTATGGAGGTTTGTTATTCGAACCTATTGTGGGAGCAAAAATGCCAGTCCATTTATCCTTTCCAATATTAATTGGTGCTGGAGGAATTGCTTACACCAAGCACTGGGAAAATACCGATTGGAATAATCCTGATTACGATTACCAAAATACCTACGAAGATAGTGACGCTTTTTTTGTACTTGAACCAGGTGTTGAAATTGAGTTTAACATGCTAAAATTCTTCCGAATTGCTTTAAGTGCCAGTTACCGATATACCAGTAATATCAATTTAAGTTACAAAGATATACGTGATCCCAAACCAGATCCTAATATAATTGGAACTCAGGATATGCTACGTGGTATGAATTATGGCATAGCACTTAAATTTGGTAAGTTTTAATAACCTTTTTTTTAGTACATGACAAAACTGCAAATAATTGAATATCAATTAAATAAGGGTATGGTTTTCTTGTTTAAAACCTTGATATTCAGTATCTTACAAAAGATTCCCACATCATTTTGTAATGCATACGAATACCAAGGTAGAGAATAAAAATACTCAATTATTTGAGTTGTTCAAGTCAACAACCAATTGGCACAAAGCAAGGATTAAATGTTTGCTCATTATTATTAATAGCATGATTAAGTTTCAATCTGTTTCATACGTAAAACTAGCTCAAGGATTTAGTGGTTCAGTCGAGCATGAATCAAGCCTTCGGAGAGTGCAACGATTCTTTGCCGAGTTCGCTTTTGATCCCTTGATCTTTACACGGCTTATTTATAGCTTATTGCCAGAAGATCCTCCGTACAAGCTTAGTATGGATAGAACCAATTGGAAGTTTGGTAAAACTGATATTAACATTTTAATGCTTAGCGTTTGTTATAAAGGCGTTGCTATTCCCTTAATATGGAAACTACTTCCCAAGCGAGGAAATTCTAATGCCACAGAGCGAAAAGAGGTACTGGGTATTTATGTTCAATTCTTTGGAATCCAAAATATTAAAGCATTTATGGCGGATAGAGAATTTATAGGCGAAGAATGGTTTGAAAATCTTATTCGTCAGAAAATTCCATTCTACATTCGTATCAGAAGCAATATGATGGTTCATCGCAATGGTACACTGCCAATCAAAGCCTTTTGGCTCTTCAATAATATCAAGGCTGGAACGTACAAACATTGTGATAAACTTTATTATCTTGGTAAGAACCTGGTGTACTTATCCGGAGCAAAAGCATTCAATAAAGAAACTGGAAATATGGAGTTTACTATTATTGCTTCATTCAACCAACATGATCAGGCCTTAATCAATTACAAAGAACGATGGCAGATTGAAACAATGTTTAAGGCGATGAAATCAAGTGGATTTAACATTGAGGACACTCATCTTGCTGATCTGGAGCGTATATCTAAACTATTGGCTGTTGTTGCAATTGCTTTTGTTTGGGCATATTTAGCGGGTATTGACAAACATTTGAACATTAAGCCAATCAAAGTAAAAAAGCACGGTAGAAGAGCTTATAGTTTCTTTAGATATGGGTTGATTAGAATCGCAAATGCGTTAATCAATCCTATAAACAACAGTGATTTAGATGAATGTTATAAACTTTTGTCATGTACTTAGATCCTTTTCATTTATTGTCCCCTTTGAACTTGCTAATTGGAGTATAAATGAAAAACATGTCAATTTACGACTAAATTGAAGTTTAATATTTTTTGAATGAGTAACTATTTTTTCTTCTGTATTATCATCTAATTTTCTTTTCCTTCTATGCTCATAATTCAAACATAAAGTTTTCCAGAACCGAATAATGTCATTCGTTAAAAAAATGGGTTTAAAACTTTGTGAATGGTCATGAAAATCGACATAGTAGGGTTTTATTATTTGAGTTAGGCAACTTAAATGTAATTCGTCATTATAAATTGGTTTACTTTCAAGCAACAATAACATTCTTGCTGTGAAATAGTTATAATAATCATCGTTAGGACTTCCTAATTCATTTTTTATTTCTCCAATATTATGAATTGTCAAATAACCACCATCCTTACTAAATTCAGGAAATCCCATCAACCTGCATATTTTAATAACATCCGCATTTATTAAAGTCTTATCTATATTACTTGTAAACTTTTCTTCATTTGAATCTAAAAAAAACAAATCTAAATCAGAATTTTCAGATGCTTCATTTCTGCCATAACTTCCTGTTGTGTAAATGCATAAAAAATTATCCTTTAATTGAGGAATATCTTTAACTCGATTAGAAATCTCCTTTAATCGAAGTCTACTATAATTTTCATCCATATCAATTTTATTTAAAGGTTATGAGGTCTTGTTAATTGTTGCCAACTGCTCGAATATGCGTCGTGCGGGATTTCAAGGCACTTCACTATCAAACCGCTACTATGTTTATAAAATGCTTTAAAGTTAAAATTTACCAAATCGCCCCGCATTACGTATATTTATTGTTGTGCTTTCGTTATTTTTGTTGTCGGTCTAAAAATTCTCTTAAAAAACGAATCTTTAGTTGAATTAATCTCAGGTTTATAAATCTTAACTTCTACTTTCACTCTATCGG
>JBNKRV010000287.1:0-50336 GCA_050296935.1 Marinilabiliaceae bacterium
CTGCGTTCAAACAGCTTTTCTTTCTTAACGTTTCGTTTACTGATTTTTTTAACGCTTTTTCATGAAGGCGGAAATGCTACCCTGATATTTGAAAGACACCTTATAACCCGTTAGAAATAAAGATTATGCTAAGGTTAAATAGTTTATACCGGACACTAATGATTTGTTTTGAATTCGGATTAGTAATAATTATTCCGAACAAAGTCTAAAACATTATCATACATTACTTTATCCATAATTTCTTCTATACTTAAGTTTTTACTTGCAGAATTAAATCCATTCATCTCAGGCATGTATTTGGTTAATGCTTCTCTTAAATTTTTAAATTCATCAGCCACAATAAATGCATCAACAGGATTAATCATTCCATCAAAATCACTACCAATGGAAATGTAGTTCCAGGCATTCTCTTTTTTTTCATTATTGATTAAATTAGAGTTCTGGATGGCATTAATGATACCTAATAAATTTTCAGCTACCTGATTGGTCCAGAACGCTACCACATTAGAACGATTATTTCGGATATCACATTTTGATATTTTTTTTGATTGTTCTATTACTGCATTTCCTGATAATACTCGTTGATCAAGATTTAATCCAATAATACCATTTGAATTCACAATATGTGCGATTTCTTCATTTGATAAATTTATACTCCAGGGATTAAATACTTTAGAATGCTCATATTTTTTACCGTACATATCTGGTATTTCAATTGAATCAAGAAGCGACTTATGCCCTCCATACCCCATATGACTTGCAATAATCGGAATTTTCTGATCTTCAGATTTTCCTTTATTGTAATTAGATATTTTTTCATAATACCAGATCCGTGCAGCAATACTCATGTGTTTGGTATCTATCAAAATACGCCTCCCATTACCTTCGAACTGATTGATTCCCAACAAACAATCTATCACTTCTTCTCCCCTTTGATTTACGGGTTCGTTTAAGCCGATTTGTTGATTTAATAAAAACGAAGCAGCTCCATCTGGTATACTTCTGGCCTGACCAATCATACCATTGTAATAATGATGAGATAAGGTGATATACAAAGGAGGATGATCCCATTCTTTTATTTCCGCAATATTATTAATAGTAAATGAATGTATTATTGGATCGGAAATAAGTTGATTAGCATTGCCCATAATCAAAGAATGAGCTCCTTCAATAGCAGGAACAAATACAACAGTATGATCTTCATTTTTATATTTATCGATATCATTACTATTCTTGGCCACAATATATTTCCAGTCTATACCTCCTGTTTTATGAACCTTTCCATTATCCTTCAATAAAAATTCATATTCCTTATTTAAATACTCATAGTACTTAAATTCAGGGCTTTGAACTTTATTTATATATCTCACAGGAAGATGACTAACAACTTGTTTTGCCAATACATCTGTAATATCTCCTGTTCCTAATATTTTGGGATCAAGCCAGGCTTGTTCTATCGGATATAGTGCAGCTATAACCAGTCTGACATTTCCTCGCGCAAATGCCGGCATACTGGTTTGAAAATATTCAGGAAAATTGCTTTTTCTTTGCCTTTTTAATGGAGGGTTATCCCACCACAATGAATTTTTTCTTTTTTTGTTAGCTTCCTCAAAAGCAAAAGTATGCAATGTAGGATGACAATGTAGGTCTGCAAAGGGTTTCATTTGTTATATAAAGTTTAAATAGTAGTCTGGTAAGAAGAACAAAAATTAAACACATCAAAAAAAGTGAACAAATTTAATAACAGCTGTATTGAGAGTAGTTAACTTCATCAAGAAAAGTCCACTAATATCATTACTCCTGATTTTGGAAAATGCTAAAGTCTAATTCTCAACCTTTTCTTATTAAAATCATATTTCTCTTACTAGCACAAGTTATACAAGTTTGTTTCTGACATCCATTAAAATGCTTCAGAAATCTCAATTAATTTTCATTTTTCAAGCTAATCAATTCCACCTGATACAATAGAGTAGATCTACCCGGTACTTTATTATCATCCCCCACTAAACCATAAGCTCTGTGAGGCGGCATAATAAAAGTAGCTATAGATCCTTCCTTAAGTAATAGTATCCCTTCTTCTAAACCGGATTCAACTCCTCCTTGTCCTATTTTAAATGACTTGTTACCTAATGAATCTGATGAGTAACATAATGTACCATCCAGCAATGATATATTATAGGCTATTTCAGCAATATCTCCTTTACTTGCTAATTTACCAGCACCCTCTTTATCAACATGATACCACAACCCCGTTTGGGTTTCTGTCATTTCAAGCTTGTTTTGTTCAATATAATCTTTAATCGCAGCAGCATCTTGACCAACCAGATAACGGTTTATTGAAATTAAATCTTCTGATGTGACTTTTCTTTTCTTCTGCTTCTCATTATTTTGAGTTCCACAAGCCATCAGTGATAACATTATTAATACAGTAATAAAACTTAGAATATTTCTACTTCGCATCAGATATAAATTTTCGGTAAAATTCAGGTAATTCTTTCTTCAACTTCTCAATGGTCTCTTCCATTGATAAATAGGATTCTCCTCCTGCAGCATTCCGATGTCCCCCACCATTAAAATGCATTTCTGAAAAATGATTTACAGGAAAATCTCCTCTCGAACGAAACGAACATTTAACTTTATCGTCTTTTTCCATAAAAAAGGCAGATATATTAATACCTTCAATACCAAGAGGATAATTTACAAATCCTTCAGTATCTCCGGGTTCAAAATGATGTTCTTCCAGTTCTTCCTTGGTAAGCCATAGGTAAGCAGCTTTTTGTTCGGGCATTAGTATCATTTTCTTACCTAAAACATGCCCCAAAAGTTTCATTCTATAAAAGGAATTACTATGAAATACTAATTCGTGTATTTTATCCTTATCTACATTTTTCTCAAGCAACCCTGCTACAATTCTGTATGTTTGAGGATTTGAAGAGTTGTAACTTAAAGATCCGGTATCTGTCATAATCCCTGTATAAAAGCATTCCGCTGCATTTTTTGTAACAAATTTTTCCCATTCAAGAGTAACAATTAAGTTGTATGCCAATTCACAAGTGGATGATGATTCAGGAACTGATAGAGTTATATCAGCAATATTCTCCGGATATGGATGGTGATCAATCATTATTTTTTTAGCTGATGAATTCGCCACCTCCTCACTTAATTTCCCAAGTCTTTTAAGACTGTTGAAATCAACAAAAATTAATAATCCTGCTTGTTTAAGAGTATTTAACGCCACTGAAGGTTCTTTTTCAAAATCAATGGTATGATTAATATCCGGCATCCAGTTTAAAAAGTATGGAAAAGCAGAAGGTAATATAACACTGACGTGTTTATTCATTTCAGACAATACATGAAATAAACCTAACGATGAACCCATGGCATCACCATCCGGATTTAAGTGAGGTATAATCACAACATTATCAGAATTATTAATAAGTGATTTAAGCTTTTCTATATCTTGATTTTTGAACATGTCTTAATTTTTAAAAGTCAAATATAACTAATTTAAAAAGATTGAATTTTGAGTAATCAGGAAAATATTCTTAATATTAACCTCAATTCGATTAAAACTTTCAGCATTCTCCTTATTAAATGGTTTTTATAACTATCTCACAAGGAATTTAATTACGCTGTTGTTCAAAAAAATCACTTAATAAAAGATGATAGTACTCTTTGAAATATGCTAAAATAATTATTGATATATATAAAGTATAAAGTTTCGACTTATATTATAAACCAACAAAAAACTAAATATGACAGGCAATAAAACATTAACGATTATTAAACCTTTTGCTGTACAAAAAAGAAATTTAGGTGCAATTCTGGCTAAAATAGAAGAGGCTGGTTTTCGATTTTGCGCCATCAAGACTTTAAAACTTGACAAACATGAAGCAGAGGAATTTTATATAGAACACAAAGGGAAACCATTTTATGATGATTTAACTGATTTCATGTCTTCCGGACCTATAACTGCAGCTATATTAGAAAAAGATGATGCAGTTAAGGACTTCCGCTTTCTCATTGGTGCTACGGACCCAAGTCAGGCTCATGAAGGAACTATTCGCAAGATGTTTGCGACAGATAAAACACATAACGCCATTCATGGTTCTGATAGTGATGAAAGTGCCGAAAGAGAGTGCGATTTTTTCTTTAGTAAAAGAGAACGATTATAGAATTCATTGCTAACGAATCATTATTGCAGTAACAATCTGATGCCCTACTTCTTCATTTAGGGCATCCATTATTTTGTCCTTTAACATTAATAATTCATTACGCATCACACTTGAATTGATACTTAAATATAATGTGCCACTTTGCATAAATATTTGAGTTGTTGCTTTGGCAACGGTTTTTCCAATTACTTTTTCCCAAGATCTGATTACCCTGTTTTCAAGCATTTTATGATCAAGTTGTTGATTTTTCAGAATCTCTGATATTATGCTTTTTATATGTTTTGCATCTTTTTTTTCCATTGTAATTAGCTGTTTAAATAAGTATTAACCTGAAATCGATAAAATTTTCGAATTCAGATTGATATAAAAGACTGATATACAAGGTGATTTTTGCAGAGCTAGCGAGCTAGCTCGAAAAACTTAACTCAGCAGATCAGTTTTTTATGCAAAGCATAAGTGATTCCGCTTATAAGCGGTCTGAGTTCAAAATTTTATGTCGAACTCAGGTTATTAAATTCACCATTTTCAACAGTAAATATTTTACTCTCTTTCGAAATTTTCCCAAGTATAGGTTTAATTCTATCTAATTGTGTATCGGTAATAAATATTTGATTAAAAGAATCTCCTCCCACCATTTCAATCAAACGATCACCTCTTGAACTATCTAATTTATCAAAGATATCATCAAGCAATAATAATGGAGTAATATTTTTGTGCTGATCTAAAAACTTAAACTGACCTATTTTCAAGGCGATTAAAAAGGTTTTCTTTTGCCCTTGCGAGCCAATTCTCTTAATCGGATACCCATTAATTTTAAATTCAACATCATCTCGATGAACTCCCTTTGTACTATATCCTAATACGAAATCCTTTTGTCGCGATTCTTTTAATATTGTTTCAAAATCTTCTGATAACAAGTGTGATTTGTATTCAAATTCAACCACTTCCTTTTGTCCTGATATAAAATTATACACCTCATGAAAAACACCTTTTAATTCATTTAAAAACAAACGACGTGCATCCGATATTTTTTTTCCTAAAGAAATAATCTGAATATCCCAGATGTCAAGCATATTATGAGATTCTTTGTTCAGAGCATTAATCCCTTTTAAATATGCATTTCTCTGAGCGATTACTTTATTATAATTAATCAGTTGCTCCAGATAGGTTTTATTATACTGAGAGATTACACTATCGATGTATTTCCGCCTTAATTCACTCCCTTCAATAATTAATCGTTCATCTTGAGGTGAAATCATGACTAAAGGCAACAAACCTATGTGGTTTGACAATTTATCATACTCCTTTTTGTTTCTTTTGAATTGTTTTTTTTGCGATTTCTTTAATCCACAATATATATGTTCGTCATGACCGTTCATTTCATAAGTGCCTTGAATAACAAAGAAATCCTGATCATGCTTTATGCTTTGACTATCTGCAGAGTTAAAAAAACTTTTACAAAAAGACATATAATATATTGCATCCAGCACATTTGTTTTTCCTGCCCCATTTTCGCCAACAAAACAGTTGATTCCCTTACATAAATCTAATTGTGTAAGTTCTATGTTTTTAAAATTTATTAAGTGAAGATGCTTTAGATTCATTTATTGAGATATTTCTGGATGCAAATTTAACCAATCAAATCTTAAAAAAAATTGATTCTAATTTTGTGTCTTAATCTTTTATTAAATTATCATTCAATTACAAACAAACGCCCTCCTCAATTCATTACAATTCAATATTTTACGAATCACATCTTTGATTTTAAAATATACTATAAATGATAAATTTATTTCAAATAAAATTATTCCTTGAAACTTTTTCGTAAAATAGCATAAAGATTTTAAATCACATATTTTGATTTTTTCACAAAAGAACTACATTTGCGTAGCAATATAAATTAATAATTCATGTCGAAGAAGGAAAATCATTATACTACAGAAAGTGGTATGGAAAACGTTGAACATGCGTTAAGTAAAACTGAGCAATTCATTGAAGACAACCAGAAAACGCTCACAATAATAATGTTTGCAATTATTATTGTTGTTGGTGGTTACTGGGGAGCAAAGAAACTTTATTTTTTACCACAAGCTCAGAAAGCTCAAGAGGCTATGTTTTTCGCTCAAAATTATTTTGAGAAAGATAGTTTTAATTTGGCTTTGAAAGGTGATGGTATGAATGACGGCTTTCTTGAAATAGCAGATAGCTATGGATCAACAAAGCCTGGTAGTTTAGCTAAATATTATGCAGGAGTTTCTTATTTACATTTAGGTGAATATGAAAATGCTATCGAATACCTGAGCGATTTTTCTTGTGATGATGATTTATTAAATGCAACAGCTAAAGGTGCCTTAGGTGATGCATATCTTGAATCAGGAGATGTTGATGCAGCCATAGGTTGTTATAAGGATGCTGTAAGTGTTGATAACGATGTTATTTCACCTGCCTATTTATTAAAGCTTGGCTTAGTATATGAAAATCAAAAAGAATATACCGATGCTGTCGATGCTTATTCTGAAATCAAAGAAAACTATAGTAAAAGTACTGAAAGCAGAAGTATTGATAAATACTTAGTTAGAGCTCAGCAACTAGCGAAAAATTAAGATTTGTAAAAATATTTTATAAAAGAGGTTGTCTATTTTGACAACCTCTTTTATTTTTAGAGCATAAATAAAATATCATGGCAACTAGTTTAAAAAACCTGTCGGATTACGACAAAAGTAAAATGCCTTCAGCGGCAAATATGAAATTTGGAATTGTAGTTTCTGAATGGAACGAAGAAATTACTGAGGCTTTATATGAAGGTGCATACAATACATTAGTAGCTAATGGTGCCAATCCTGAAAATATCATTAAGAAATATGTTCCAGGTAGCTTTGAATTAACAAAAGGAGGCAAAATTCTAGCTGATTATTCAGATGTTGATGCTGTTATTTGTCTGGGTTGTGTTATTCAAGGAGACACGCCTCATTTCGATTTTGTATGTAATGGAGTAACTCAGGGAATAACTCAATTAAATTTAGATTATTCTATACCTTTTATTTTTGGCCTGATTACAACACTTAACTTGCAGCAAGCCAAGGACAGAGCAGGTGGAATTCATGGAAACAAAGGGGACGAAGCGGCTGTTACTGCCATAAAAATGGTAAAAATGGGTTGGAGTTTAAAAAAATAAAATATACATTTGCATCCGCAATTAGGGGAGATACCAAAGCGGCCAACTGGGGCAGACTGTAACTCTGCTGACTTATGTCTTCGTAGGTTCGAATCCTGCTCTCCCCACCAATTAATTAGCAACGGTTAATTAATGAAAAAAACAGATTGCCAATATAGCTCAGTTGGCTAGAGCAGCTGATTTGTAATCAGCAGGTCGTGGGTTCGAGTCCCTCTATTGGCTCATTAAAATATTAACATATCATAAGCGGGAGTAGCTCAGCTGATAGAGCATTAGCCTTCCAAGCTAAGGGTCGCGGGTTTGAATCCCGTCTCCCGCTCTAAGAAAACCGATTGAATTAATTTCAATCGGTTTTTTTATGCTTAAAAAGTAACAAACCAGATCACATTCATCTTTAAAATGCAGAATATTGTAGATTTTAAAGTCGATATAAGCCTTCAGTCAGGATAATTGAATCTTCTATGGCGTTGGAAATTATAATGCCTCACTCAATCTCCATAGAAACAGGCTTTTTCTTTTTAAGGGAGTACAAATAACAACGGGAAGATAATCAGTGACATGATATTTTATGTCTATGATAGGCTTTATGTATTTAAAGCACTTACTTATTAAGAATGAAAAAAAGATTCAATTTGCAAGAAGATATCAATAATAATAAAACAGAATGGATTTTATCAATTTTAATCTTCCTCGTCAAATCCCAGATTTCCAGAAATATTTCGATACCTTTCAGCTTCTTCAGATTCACCCATTTTATCACAGACTTGTGCCAGGTAGTAATATGAGTCAGAATGATCATCTTTTAAATTAATAGCCTTTTTTAAATCATTATAGGCGCCATTGTAATTTTTAAGTAATATTCGTGTTCTTCCTCTGTTATAAAATATTTTAAATGCTCTGGGTTTTATTTTTTGAGCTGCAGTATAGTCCTTCTCTGCTCCCTCTAAATCATTAATTTCAACTTTTAACCCGGCACGTTTAAAAAATGCATCGAAAAATTCCGGATTTAATAGAATTGCTTTATTTAAATTTGCGACGGCGGCATTTTTATCCCTGGCTTTCAATAAACATTCATTGGCCATTAAATAATACTCATGTGCAAATTCTTCCAGTTGCTTATTTCGTTTCCGCTCCCTTTGCTCCAGACTTTTTACTTTATTTTTTAGCTTATTAATAATATTAAGCTGCAGGGCTATAAATCTTAATACCTTGGGTTTTGTAAGGTCGTTTCTTTTAGTAATAGCACTTCCTAACTCTTCCAGAGCCATCTTAAATTCACTCTTTTTAAAGGCTCGCAAAGCATTTTTATAACAATCATCTGCCTGAGCGTAATCTATACTTTCCTTGATCAGCATTTTGTTGTTTGACTTCCGGGCAAAGTCAACACATTCTTTTTTTACAATAACATCTTGATTTGAGATATTGGACTTCATAATAATACCATCCAGTGAACGGCAACGACTTAAGGCTACATATAACTGACCACCAGCAAAAGCACCTCCAGAGAAATCTATCATAACCTTATCAAAGGTAAGCCCCTGACTTTTATGAACGGTTATCGCCCATGCTAGTTTTAAAGGGTATTGCATATAAGAACCAATCTCCTCTTCAATGATTCGATTGTTTTTTTCGTCATACTTGTACCTTACATTTCGCCATATTTCTTTCTCAACCAAATGAATTTCTTCATTCTCCATTCTTACATAAATCCCATCTTCGCTGATCTCATCAATTCGACCAAGACTACCATTATACCACCTGCGCTCCGGCGAATCGTTTTTTATAAACATCACCTGTGCATTTTCCTTTAAAATTAAATTACGTGGTGTAGGAAGTGCACTTTCCGGGAACTCTCCGGTTATTTTACCCTCAAAAGCTAACTCCTCGCCTTCTAGTTCACCAAGTTTATGATCATTTATATAGTCTACTGTATCTCTACGTGTGGCCAATGTAATGAAAAGCTCATCAATGGGAGCACTGTATTCTGGATTAAATCGCTGGTTTATAACCTTAATATCATCAGGCTTAACAACATTAACTCTAACTCTATCAAGTAAATTAACAAATTCAGGATTATTTTGTCGGTATACCTTTTTTAATTCAATTTGCACCATGGGAAGATTTCTAAACACTCTGGCTGAAAAGAAAAATGGTGTCTGGTAGAATCGTCGTAATATCCCCCACTCTTCTCTTTTTACAACCGGTTCCAGCTGAAAAACATCACCAACCATTAACAATTGTTTTCCGCCAAAAGGAACATGCTTATTTCCAGAAAAAACCCTCAATACACGATCAATAAAATCCAATATATCTACCCTAAGCATAGATACTTCATCAATGATGAGCAGATCCATTTCTTTAATTAACTTCTGATGATTCTTTCTATATTTCAGGAAGTCATAAATACGACCATCCTTAGTGCTTAAATCAGGGTCATCAGGTAATATGGGCCTAAAGGGAATTTTAAAAAACGAATGTATGGTCTGCCCTCCTGCATTAATAGCTGCAATACCAGTTGGCGCTACCACAACATATTTTTTGTGCGTATGAGCACATATGTATTTCAGAAAAGTACTTTTCCCGGTACCTGCCTTTCCGGTTAAAAAAACGGATCTATTGGTGAATTGAACCAGCTTTAAAGCATCCTGAAATTCACTATTATTTGTATCAATATGACTAATATCTTCCTGCATCCCCTATTTACTTTCGTCCTTCGTTTTCTTCTCCTTTTGCATACCATATCTTTTAATCACATTGTATGCTTTGTATAAACCTAACTCACCAGCCTTGCTCAAATCCAATGTCCCCTGCTCCTCTTTTTTCAGATAAATTAATGTTAATCCTCTATTAAAATAAGCTTCGGCAAAGAATGGATTTATTTCAATGGCCTTATTAAAATTTTCTATCGCTAATTCATATTCCTTTTTAACACAATGCAGAATTCCCAGATTATAATAGGCAAATTCAAAGTCAGGTTTTAGTTCGACTACCTTTTGCAAATCCTTTTCAATCAATTCATAATCAAGCAATTGCTGTACAATTGTAGCTTCCTTTTCCGATTCATTTTTTTTATCTATGGAAGGAAGTGGCTGCGATGAAAGGTTTATCGGTAAATTTTCTTCTTCAAAAGATTGCATCAATTCAACCATTTTGTATCGAATGTAAGCCCTGTTTAGATACGAAAAATGCAAATACTCATCATCCTTATTCAAATGCTCAATTATATAATCATAATCAGATAATGAACTATTATAATTTAGTACAACACTATATAAAATAGCTCTAATAAATCTAACATCATGCTGGTCCGGATTACTATCTAAACTATTTCCGAAATCTTCAATATCATTAAAATATTCAATAGCTTTTTCTCCATCGTTTTCAACCTCTCTATTGGAAAAAATTAATGGTCTTCCAAACTTTTTTCGTTGATTAAACTGAGTGACTTCCGGCTTAAAATATCTTGTTCTATTTACTAATGAATCAACAGAAAAAAATGTTAAACCATACATTGACTCCAAATCAATAATAATATTACGGTTTTGTATTTTTCCTCTGAGATTATCTATTTCTTCAGATTCAGTTTCTTCCACACCAAAGTCATCCAATACAGCTATTTTATCGTGATTGCTAATATCCTGATCCGATTCACTTCTTGTTTCTTTAGGTTTTGAGTTACCATTCCCACCATCTTTATCGGACTTTTCAGCCTTATTTCTACTATCCTGTTCCAACTTATAAGCCATATTGTAATCCATCCTGGCTTTTTGTTCTTCATTTAATGCCATATAAGCCTGACTCCTTGCTAAATAAGCATCTGCATAATCCGGGTAATGGTTTATAATGATATTTAAATCGGATATCGCATCTCTATTCTGACCTACTTTAATATATAACAAAGACCGATTAAAAAGAGTTAACAGATCATTTGGATTCAAGGCTAAAACTCTTGAGAAGTCATCAATTGCATTATTCACATCCCCAACTTCAACCCTAAGAATTCCCCGGTTGGAATAAGCAAGTACATTTTTAGGTTGTATTTCAACAACTTTATTAAAGTCAGCCATTGTACCTTCTATATCATCAATCTGATATCGAACCACGCCTCTTAACATGTAGTACATAGCTTCACTTCCGTTTAATTTAATAGCCTCATTAATTCGATCCAGCGCCTTATCAAAATCATTAATTTCGTAATATATTGCTGCACTAAACCGATACGCTTCTGCAACCAAAGGGTTAACCTCAATGGCTTCGTCCATATCTTTTACAGCTCCAATTGTATCATTAAGGTTTAGTTTAGCTATTGCTCTGTTAATATATGCACCATATTGAGACGGTTCAATTTGTAATACTGAATTAAAATCTTCAATAACTTTTTTATATTCCTTTAAATCCATATAAACAAGTCCTCTATTAAAGTATATTCCCACATCCTCAGGTCTGATTTCTAAACCTTTACCATAATCTTCTAATGCGCCATCATAATCTCCGATCTTATTTCTAACATCTCCCCTAAAGCGGAAAAAGTCAGGTTGAAATGGATTTATTTCAATGGCTTTATTCATGTCCTTCTCAGCACCTTTCAGATCGTCCAGACTATATTTGGCGTATGCTCTAAAGTAATATGGATCAGATAAGTACGGCTTAACCCGGATAACTTTATTAAAATAAGATATCGCAAGCACATAATCCTCGAAATACAATGCGTTTCTTCCTATAATAAGAACCCTGTCTGTATTTATTTGTGATTGAGCTGTGAAGCCAACAAAAAATAATAGAAAAGTATATATTGTAATTAAGTATTTTCTCATACCTTCAATCTTTCGAAATTCAATAGCATTTTATTAAAATTAGCTAACAAATATACAATAGATACTCAGATTTAAAAGTTATAAGAATGCTTTTAACGATACTTAATGAATAATCTATATGTTAAAATCTAAATGACTCAAATATTAAATTCGAATTGGTATAAAAAGCAATTGCCCCCTATTTCGTGTCAGCAAGAAAACTCCATTTTTTTCCCCGAAATAATCGGGGCAGGCTGTTACTCTTGCTCTCAAAATGATCATTTACGACAGTAAACTCACATTTTCCGAGCTTCGAAAGCCTCAAAAATGAAGCTTTCTTATCTGCCACTTGAGTTTTCGTGCAAGTACTAGTTAAACCGAGTTCATTTTTTTATATAACACCCGAATGGTATTAAGAAATCCCATTCATACGCTTAATGAAATTAAAATGATCCGGATTGATCTCTTTTTCACCATTCCAGGAATATGAAGCCAATGCTCCGCCATTTGCTACGCAAGCATCAACACAACAAATATTTGGCTTTGGATACAATTTTTGTTTTCCCATGCAATAGTGACCGAAGAATAACAATGGCTCTTCTCCATCATAAATATCAAAAGGGAAAAGTATTTGTTCGGGAACTGTATATTCAGGTAACTTAAATTTATTACCGTAGCTTAACTCGTGAAATGTTTTATTCTTAGGGCTCTCCCACCATTTAATTCTGAAATTACTACGACGGATATTCTTCGAATCTTTAATAATTAAATCATCAGGTAATCTAAATTCAATTCCTTTCGTAATTCTATTTACGGCATTACATAAAGGATGATTAGGGTCTGCCATTGATTTTAAGGTACTCTTCTTTAATTTTCCTAAAAGCCTGTGTTCCTCAATCAATTCAATATACTTATCATTCCAATAAGCATGAGCCACTCTAAACTTACCAAAATCAAGGTGCAATGGAAGTGTACGAAGCCATTTTACCTGTTCTTTTAACAAGTCTGGATCGTCCATAAATTCAGTTTTTACATTCTCAGCTAATTTCTTACTGGATTCTGATAATCTTCTGATTGGCTTTCCATTATCCTTTGTCATATGCATAATGAAATTCAGTTCGTGATTACCCAGTACAGCGTAACCCTTATTATACTCTACCATTCCACGAACAATTTCAAGGACTTTTTTAGAATCAGGCCCCCTATCAATAAAATCACCGACAAAAACAGCCTTTCTTTTTGAATGCTGCCAAACACCATACACTTTGGTATACCCTAACTTTTTTAAAAGACGTTGCAATTCATAAGCGAATCCATGAACATCTCCTATTATATCGTAATAGCAATCTTCCTTTATTATTTTACGTCTATCTTCAATAACCGAAACCAAAATTCAATATATTTGATTAATGACTATGGTCAAAAATATAAATTTTTGGATTAAATTATAACAGATGGTGAAAAAACAAATAAAATGGGGCATAATTGGATGTGGAGATGTTACAGAAAAAAAGAGTGGTCCAGCTTTTAATAAAGTCGAAGATGCTGTTATTTACGGAGTTACAAGAAGGGATTTGATAAAAGCTCAAGATTATGCAAAGAGACACAATGTACCAAAAGTTTTTAACACCCCTGAGGATCTCATCAATTCATCTGAAATTGATGCAGTTTATATTGCAACTCCCCCATCCACGCATGCTGCTTTTGCCATAATGGCGATGGAGGCAGGAAAGCCTGTATATGTTGAAAAACCAATGGCTACAACATATAGTGAGTGCATAAAAATGAATGAAATATCGTTAAAAACCGGTAGTCCTTTATTTGTAGCTTACTACAGAAGAACTTTACCCGGATTTCTTAAGGTGAAAGAACTTATTGATGATGAGATAATAGGAAAACCTTTGACAATTCAAATTCGATTAACCCGTCCTGCTCTGGATTCGGAAAAGGAAAATAGTTGGAGAGTGGATCAAAAAACTGCCGGAGGTGGAATTTTTTATGATCTGGCTTCTCATCAATTTGATTTTTTAGATTTTATATTTGGCCCATTAGAAAAGGCTAACGGTTTTGCAACTAATAATAATTCATGGTATTCTGCAGAGGATACTGTATGTGCTACATTTAAATTTAAAAGTGGAATAATTGGTAATGGATTATGGAGTTTTAATTGCCATAATAATGCCAGTGAAGATTCCATGAAGATTATTGGAACTAAGGGCACCATCCTTTTCAGTGGTTTTGATCACAAACCCATTCAGTTAATTACGGATGAAGGAACTATTGATTTTCCATATTTAAATCCGGAAAACATTCAATATAACTTAATAAAACAAGTGAATGATGCTATTTTGAATAACGAGAATTGTGTGAGTAATGGAGTTTCTGCAGCAAGAACCAATTGGGTTATGGAGGAAATAATAAAATAGTATTTTAATAAGTAGGGTTATTTATCGTTTATAAATATTTACACAATACTCAATTGGGGTAGATCATATTGTTATAACATGATCTGCCCTATTTTTTATTATCTGCGTTCAATATAAGTTACGGATTCTAATGTGGTAGGAATTTCAAAGCCCTGAGGTAAACTACTATTTCCACTCATAGTGATAAAACCTTTAACATTTTGAATTTGCTTTCCTTTAATAAACCACCCATCTTCCTGATTTAATGTATATTCACACTTTTGCTTTCCTTTTAAATCTAATTTCACCTCAATACCATTCAATTTCGAATTTTCTCCGGTGGTACTGACATTCCCTTTTCCCAATATTTTCCATTGTTTATTTGACGCATCTGCAAACGTCCAGTTATTGTTTAAATCTGCTTTTAATAAGGATGTCAATCGTGTACTGGTATTCCATTGGTCTCCTACTTTTTTACTACCTGCAGGATAAACACCAAAAATCATTTCCATATTACCTTTTAAACTCTCTTTACCCATTTGTCCTATTAAGGCATTTTTCAGCTGCGCTGATGCCGAGGGATTAATATTACCTAATACTTTAACAGCATCATCAATAATTTTATCAATACCTTCTATTCTAATTACATTTCCTGTTGGTGTAATAACCACATTAAAATCTTTATTTATTATCTGATTATATACTTTTGTCAAGGCAGGACTTTCATTAGTTACAGATTCTGAATCATATTTCATACTAAATAAAATACTCTCAACATTCACATAAAGAGATTCAAAACAAGTTTTCAATACCATGTTTTCATTTTCAAATTTGACAGGAATAAAACGAATCAAACCACCAAAATCATTTTTCATCTCCTGATCCATTATCCCAAGATCTTGAATCATTTTCATTTCTGTTTTCTGATAAAACCGATAATCTTTATTTTTAATCAGCTTATATTTAAGGTTATACGATTGAGCATTTACTCCTGTAATAACAAAACATCCAACTAAAAAAACTAAAATATACTTCATTCTCCTCTTATTTTAACTTGTCAGCACTAAAATTCAGACCTTAAAAATACACTAAATAATTTAACCCATGGCCGATTGATTACTATTCTATAAATCTCATTCAGGCGTTTAAACCTTTATTCAATCTTATGTAGGAAAGTAAATCATGGCAGTTCAATTATTTTGCTACTTTTGCACAAAAAACACATAATATGTCAGGCAATCTTTATTTAATTCCCACCACCTTAGGTGATTCTTCTGTCAACTCCGTAATTCCTGCAGATGTTATTATCTTAATTAAACAAATCAAGCATTTTATTGTAGAAGATTTAAGAAGTGCCCGCCGTTACCTTAAAAAGGTGGATAAAGCTATAAACATTGACGGTTTAACATTTTATGAATTAAATAAACATACCACACATCAACAAAAAAGCAGTTTTTTAAATGCCACAAAAAAGGGATTTAGTATTGGTATTATTTCGGAAGCAGGATGCCCTGGTGTAGCAGATCCTGGTGCTGATATTGTAGCCAATGCTCATCATCAAGGTATCAAAGTAGTTCCTTTAGTAGGGCCATCCTCTATTTTACTTTCTATGATGGCTTCAGGAATGAATGGACAAAGTTTTGCATTTAATGGATATTTACCCATTAAATCAGGAGATAGAGCAAAAGCCATAAAACATCTGGAAGAGTTATCTGTAAGAGAAAGACAAACTCAGATTTTTATTGAAGCCCCTTATCGGAACAATCACTTGTTAAAGGATATTTTATCCACCTGCTCTGCAAAAACCAGGGTATGTATCGCTTGTGACATTACATTGGAAACTGAATTTATTCAAACCAAAACGGTTAATCAGTGGAAGGGTAAAACACCGGACTTACATAAAAAACCAACCATTTTCCTCATTCAGGGATAATCTGAATCATTCCATTGTAATTTATAACTTATTTCAGATCTGTTTTACTCAGTTTTTTTCCCAAAATTCTGGCAGGGAATGATAAATGGCTGATTGGATATTAGTTCTTACATTATCTTTGATTAGCTTTTTGTTGTATTGATTGGGATGAATACGATTTGAAAGAAAGATATAAATAAGATTGTAATCCGGATCAACCCAAATAATTGTACCCGTAAAACCGGAATGTCCGTAAGAAGAGGGTGAAGCTTCATGACAACTGGGCCCTGATATTTCAGGATCAAGTACAGGTTTGTCAAAACCTAAACCTCGACGATTCCCCACTTTAACTAACGATGTAAATTTTTGAATAGTTGCAGAATCAATAAATTGTTTCCCTGCATACTGACCTTTATTTAAATACATCTGCAAAATTTTAACCAAATCTTCTGCCGTTGAAAATATACCGGCATGACCACCTACACCACCTAACATAGCTGCTCCAGGATCATGAACATAACCCTG
This sequence comes from Marinilabiliaceae bacterium, assembly GCA_050296935.1. Classification (GTDB taxonomy): domain Bacteria; phylum Bacteroidota; class Bacteroidia; order Bacteroidales; family Marinilabiliaceae; genus Saccharicrinis. Next base: position 16,986 of record JBNKRV010000287.1, read on the forward strand.
GAGAAGCTCATTTCGCCATGCCCTATCATTTTCTGTGGGAATTATTTCTCTCTTATTATATTTATCCAAGGGATGATATTGGGTTCTGAATGCCCCTAAAGGTTTATATAATTCATTTTCTACAAGCTCATTCAAAGGCTTGTTATAAGTCTTCTCTATAATTTCCTTTAAATAGTAATATCCTAAATCACTATACTTATATTCAGGATTTGGTTTTACCTCCGAAGTATCTATTGATAAAGTCATTGAGTCTAAATAGTTTTCATTCATATACCATTTATCTGAGACCCGTACATTAAATTTGTCTGTTTTGCTACGTCGAAAAATATCAGAACGATATCTTACTGTTCTGTTCAGATATAATTTATCATCCAGCTTAATATTATAAAGGTTGGAATATCTACGGTTAAAAATATCTCCATTTAACCTATCTTTATCAATTGTATTTATATAAAATGGAATCCAGGCCTCTAAACCTGCCTGATGAATCAACATGTCTTCAATTTTAATTCCTTCCTTATTGGTATTTCTCAACCGAGGGAGATAACTTAAAAGCGAATCCTTCAAATCTATTTTGTGTTCGTCCACCATCTTCATAACCATTGGCACTGATGCAACAATTTTTGTGATTGATGCGATATCAAACAAATCTGTTTTCAGAACATGTCTTCGTTTATTATACGTATGATAACCAAAGGCTTTACTGTATATAACATCTCCATCCTTGGCTACCAGAACCTGACATCCCGGCGTTGCCCTTTCCCGAATAGCCTTATATACGATCTGATCAATAATGGATAAACTATCCGGTACAGCTTTAATATATTCCGGAGCAAAACCAATCCTTTCTTTTGTAGTAAAATATCCTGTTCCAAATGAGAAATGATTATTGATTTTTTTTGCTAACATTCCTTCTGCACCTATCCCACCAAACGTAATTTGCGCAGCTACTTCCTGACCAATCCGATCAGCACTAAACGATAATATTATGGCTTTAAAAGGATGTTTGTCAGGAAGATGTTCCAAACGATTACCCGAACCAAAATGTACTAGTATAAGCTCAGCATTGGTTGAAACCTGATGTAAAAAAGTATATAAGGAATGATTCATATCCCGTTCAAACCAATCACCATTCACTCCAACAATGATAGTATTATACTCCTCAGTGGCCTTTTTCAACCTTAACAATTCTTCTTCATCAGGAATATTGTCAGTATTAAAATGTCTGCAAATACAATACTTTGAAATCATTTTCTGAAAAGCAGATTCGGATGAAGAACCAATATGAATAGAAGCTATTTTTCTATTTTCAATATCCTTAAGCGGTATAACATTTTTATTTTCCAGCAAAACCACACCTTTCTTATGCAGCAGATAAACTAACTTATCCACCTTTTGCCGACGATTAAAATAAGGCGATACACTTGGAGAATAACTATATAATTCCCGACATAAAATACCCTTTTTACAACTTTTCTCCAGAATGGATTCAGGCAATACTCCTGTCGTAAAAATCCGTTTTAATTTTTGATAGTCTTTAAGGTAGTTATCAGTATAGATCAACCCTCCGGAATGCAATATAAACTCAAGAGAAGGTGATTCATATTCTCTCAAAACTCTTTGCACCTCTTTCCATTGAATATTTGATTGAAAATTTATATTAGGATTTACCTCATTTTTTATTAAATATTGATTAATAGCATGAGGAGCCATTACTCTTTTAGGTAGTTTATATGTATTGGCCAAGAAATAGCGATTACTTTGTGTGTCAGATTTTAATGGTAAAACAATTCGTCCATATGGTTCTAAAAAATAATCTGCCGCACGATCTCCTTGTTCCTTAAACATTAAAGAATAAGGAGATTTCATATTATAAAAAAAACCCTTACCTCCTTTACCTTCGAGTAAATCAAATACCAGATTAATGATTTCATCGTTTTCACCTTTCATTAAGGCAGATCTAATCATAATATCTGACAAAAAAGGTTCTTTAATCCTTAGAAACAGAAATAAGTCATCAATGTTAACCCAATCAAAATTATCATCACCCGATAATACACTATCCTTTTCTGAAAATACATTATTGATTAAAACAGACTGTATTTTTTCATCAATGGTCATTTGAGAAAAAACAGAATCCAGATTAGTAATATTTACAGGATAATTGTTTATCGAAAATAAAGATTGAAAAATTAAAAGGAATACTCCTTGTATATATATTGATTTAGACAATTTACCTTTCTTTTTAATAATCACGCGCTTTCATATTAATTTCAACCAAAATTAAAGCTATTGTTTGTATTATTTAAATAATGAAGGAATCATTTTATAATTTTAAAGAAAAAAATCACCATTGAGTTGAAAACACACACTACATTTTAATCGCACCCTATATTTATAGCTATAACATAAATTCTATCACCTGAATAGTGTTCGTCTATAAAGTCCAGCTACTGCGCTGTTGCTCAAAATCTAAATCCTCATATACAGCTGATATACTGTGTTTTAAATTTTTCACACGCTTTGTATTTAAACTTTATATTCCAAACACCCGACTTTATGGACAGGTCCTATATAAAACATTTCATTTTTAAATGATCATTTCCATTTAACCCGTTTTTCAGAAAAATATTTTTCTCTAGAGTTAGTGAAACTTTTATAATTATTTTATTTGGTAAATCTATTAACAAGCGTTAAATTAGCATCCAATAAAATACAAATAGGAACGGTGACATACGCATTATGAGTGACAACTTAAGTAGTTCTCTAAATCAAAATTGGGGAGACAAAGTAATTCTTGTGGTAGAAGATGTTGACACTAACAAGATATTTTTCGATGCAGCGTTAAGAAAAACCAACGCAAAGATTTTGTGGGCCAAAGATGGTAAAGAAGCAATTGATATGTATAAAGAAAATGATATCGATTTGGTTTTGATGGATTTGCAACTTCCAATAATGGATGGTTACACAGCGACACGAGAAATTAAAAAAATCGACAGCAACATACCAATAATTGCTCAAACCGCACATGTTATGTCGGGGGAAAGAGAAAAATGTCTCGAAGCAGGATGCGATGATTATCTCGCTAAACCAATTAGACTTCAGATTTTAATGGAAACACTATCGAAATATTTGAATAAGTAATATTTCATGCAGAATATTTATAAAGCCTCATTTTATTAATGGGGCTTTTTTTATGAAATGAAATCCCCCCTATTATATAATACCCTAAAAGATAAAAAGCCACTCTACTGTCGTAAAGTGGCTTTCTACTGTTTGTTTGAAAATGTATCTCGTATATGTTTATACTAAATTACTCAGCAACTACTTCAAAGTTAACTTCTACCTTAACTTCTCTGTGTAGTTTAACTGTAGCTACGTATTTACCGATCTCTTTTACCTGATCTTCTTTAATTAAAATGTTTTTACGCTCTACTGAAAAACCAGCTTTTTCTATTGCTTCAGCAATTTGAATTGTATTTACTGAACCAAAGATTTTACCGGTTGTACTTGTTTTAGCTCCGATAGTCAATGAAAGACCTTCCATTTTTTTGGCTATTTCAAGCGCATCATTCTTAATCTTTTCCTCTTTATGAGCTCTTTGACGCATATTCTCCTCATGTACTTTAATAGCAGAAGGAGTAGCTAAAACTGCAAGCCCTTGCGGAATCAAGTAGTTTCTACCGTATCCGGCCTTTACCTTAACAACTTCATTCTTGTGTCCAAGGTTGGCTAAATCATCTTTTAATATTACTTCCATTTTTTATCCTCCTGTTTTTATTTCATCAAATCAGTAACATAAGGCAACAATGCAAGGTGACGAGCCCTTTTAACAGCTGTTGCAACTTTTCTTTGATACTTTAAAGACGTACCTGTTAAACGACGAGGAAGAATTTTTCCTTGCTCGTTTAAGAATTTTTTAAGAAACTCAGGATCTTTGTAATCTACATACTTAATCTTGTTTTTCTTAAAGCGACAGTACTTTTTCTTTTTGATTTCAACTGACGGAGGAGTCAAATATCTGATTTCACTTTGATTTTGTGCCATGGCCTATTTCTCCTTTTTTTCTTTGATGGTTTTTCTTCTTTTCTCACTATAAGCTACTGCGTATTTATCCATTTTAAATGTTAAAAAACGAATAGCGCGCTCATCACGACGAAAAGCAAGCTCAAGCTTGGCAATCACATCAGGTTCAACTTTAAAATCAAACAGGTTATAAAAACCAGTTGATTTCTTTTGGATTGGATACGCTAACTTGCGTAATCCCCAATTTTCTTCGTTTACAATTTCACCTCCGTTTTCTGTAATTACAGAACGGAATTTTTCAACCGCTTCCTTCATCTGTACATCAGATAAAACGGGAGTCAAAATGAAAACGGTTTCATAATGATTCAACATAATTTTAAAATTAAATTATTTAATGCGGGCGCAAAAGTATACATTTTAGCTGTAAATTCAAACCGTAGTTTGATTTTTTTACATTTTGGAATATACTTTTACACTTAAATTATATTACAATACTTGTCTTGGATTATGCTCTGAGAAATAACGCATAAACTGAACACGCTCAAATACTTCTGAATTTTCAGTAGGTTCATGATGGATTCTGCCTCTGAATTCATCAATACTCACAAATTCCCTTTTATCCATCCATAATTCAATATTCTTAAGCAATGTTGATATGGATTCAATACCATCCTTATATAGTTTGGAAACCAACTGAACAGTGGTTGCCCCTGCCATTATCATTTTAATAGCTGTTTCTGCAGAATGAATGCCTGTACTTGCTGAAAGATCTGTTGTTACCTTTCCTGACATGATCGAAATCCATCGTAGCGTATTGTAATAATCCATTTCGGATGAATATGGATCACCAGCCTTCACAGTATCCGACATAATGTCAAAATCTACATTGTAAAATCTGTTAAACATAGTAATTCCATCTACACCAACGTCATTCATTTTTTTTATGACAGCAGCTAAATTTGACGAATATGGTGCAATTTTAATGGATACCGGTATCGAAACTTTAGTCTTTACAGTTTCTATAATAGATAAATACAACTCCTCTTGCTCATGGCAGTTCTGATTTACATCAAATGGTAACTTAAACACATTAAGTTCCAATGCATCAACACCCGCTTTTTCCAATTCTTTTGCATACGACATCCATTCTCCGGATGAAGCACAATTCAAACTACCTATAATTGGAATATTGATTTGTTCTTTAGCCTGTTCTACCAGTGAGGCTGTTTTTTTAAGTACATCATTTTTGATCTGATAATCAAAATAATCCAGAAACTCCAGGTTATTATCCTGAAAACCTAAATCCTTTTTTAAGGTTTGCTCATGTTCTTTTATGATTTCCTCCTCGAATATTGATTTTAGCACCACTGCAGATGCGCCACTTTCTGCAATCCTTTTTAATCCGTCAACAGTTGAAGTAAGTCCACAACTACCAACAATAATTGGATTTTTCAGACGCATTCCCAGGTATTTTGTTTCCAATATCTTCATTATCTATTATTATATTGATTAAACTTTGGGGTTATTTTTTATTAAATATTCATCCATTGCTTTAGCTGCTTTTCTTCCATCGCCCATTGCCAATATTACAGTGGCCCCTCCTCTTACAATATCACCTCCAGCAAATAACTCGGGAATTGAAGACTGTAAAGTTTCCTTTTCTACTTCGATTGTTCCCCATGATGAAGTTTTCAATTCGGGTAATGATTCCGGAACAATTGGATTTGGAGAAACACCTACACTTACCACAACTGTATCAACATCTATTGTATATTCAGAACCTTCTATAGGTATTGGTCTTCTACGTCCGCTTGAATCAGGCTCACCTAATTCCATTTTTTGAACTTTTACTTTATTAACCTGGCCCTTTTCGTTAGCAAAATACTCTATAGGGTTAGTTAATGTCATAAATTCAATGCCCTCCTCTTTGGCGTGTTCAATTTCCTCAACCCTCGCTGGCATTTCATCCATACTACGTCTGTATACAATTATAGCTCTTTCGGCTCCCAACCTTTTAGCCGTACGTACAGAATCCATAGCTGTATTGCCACCTCCTATTACCATTACATTTTTACCGCTTATTACAGGTGTATCACTGTTTGAATCTGCAGCATGCATTAAATTAATGCGAGTAAGGTATTCATTTGAACTCAATATTCCAATGTAATTTTCTCCGGGAATATTCATGAAACGTGGTAAGCCGGCACCACTGCCTGCAAAAAATGCCTGAAAACCTTCTTCTTTAAGATCTTCGATGGATGCAGTTTTACCAACGATAAAGTTAGTTTCAAATTGCACCCCCATCTCTTTAAGACTATTTATTTCTATGTCTACAATTTTATTTGGAAGACGAAATTCCGGAATACCATACTTTAACACACCTCCTATTTCATGAAGTGCCTCAAAAACGGTTACTTCATAACCTTTTTTTGCCATCTCCCCGGCAAAAGTTAATCCTGATGGACCGGAACCGATACATCCTATTTTAATACCATTTGGGGCAGCTACTTCCGGAATAGATATTTGACCTGATTCTCTTTCATAATCAGCTGCAAAACGCTCCAGATATCCGATCGCAACAGGTTCTTTTTTAAGTTTTTGTGTATAAAAACAACTCGCCTCACATTGCCTTTCCTGTGGACAAACCCTGCCACACACTGCAGGTAACGAACTGGTTTCTTTCAATGTTTTTGCAGCTTCCAGAAATTCGCCTTGTTCAATGCGTTTAATAAACTTAGGTATGTTAATTTCCACCGGACAACCTGTAATACAGGTTGGATTTGCACAGTCAATACATCTTTGAGCCTCGTGCTGAGCCTGCTCAATTGTAAGGCCGCTATTGACTTCTATATAAGATTGAATACGTTCCTTAGCATCAACCTCATTCATTTTAACCCTTTTAAACAGGGTTCTTTCTTTATTCTTTAATTTTTGTCTTAATTCTTCGCGCCACTCCTGTGAACGTTCGGTCTTTAAGTAATTATCTTTGTCTTCCATACCTGGAATTAATTTTTCTATAGATCAATTAAAATATTAAACAGCAAACTGGTTACTCACACTTACGTTCGTGTTCCTTTAAATAATTTTCGTCGGCATTCTTCTCCATATCTTTATAGCCATTTAATCTCAAGAGCATTTCATCAAAATCAACTTTATGTGCATCGAATTCTGGTCCATCCACACATACGAATTTTGTTTTACCACCCACTGATATTCTACATGCACCACACATCCCTGTACCATCCACCATAATTGTATTTAGGCTTGCAAGCGTTGGAATATTATACTTTTCAGTAGTGAGAGATGCAAATTTCATCATGATTGCTGGTCCAATAATCATAGCTTCACTGATATTTTCTTTTTGAATGGCTTCTTCCATTCCTTCTGTTATCAAACCTTTTTTCCCATACGATCCATCATCTGTCATTATAATAAGTTCATCAGAAAAAGCCTTAATTTGATCTTCAAGAATAATTAGATCCTTTGAACGAGCTGCTATTACCGTTATTACCCTGTTGCCTGCATTTTTATATGCTTCTACAATGGGCAGCAATGGAGCTACACCAACTCCACCTCCGCAAGCCAGAATTGTACCTTTATTTTCAATATGAGTAGCCTGACCCAATGGCCCCACTAAATCTGTAATACTATCTCCCACTTCTAAAGCTACCAGTTTTCTTGAAGAAACACCTACTTTTTGAACTACCAGAGTAATTGTTCCTTTTTCTCTGTTTGCTCCTGCAATGGTCAACGGAAATCGCTCACCTTTTTCTCCAATCTTTACAATAACAAAATGTCCGGCTCTTCTTGCTTTAGCAATTCTGGGAGCCTCAATTTCCATCTGTACAACGTTCTCTGAAAAAAACGTTTTATTAATAATTTTATGCATTATGTATGACTATTCCTTTTAAAAAATCCATCAAAAGTAGAAAAAATTCACATAAGTGAATAATGAATTTGAACCTTTACAGTAGTTAATGATGAATTATTGCATTATGCATTTCATACCTTATATAATTATGTTAGAAATCATTTTATAAAATCTTTATTCATTTCTTGTTTGTAAACAAAAACCTATCAATTTTTAATAGAATAAAATTAAAGCGCTAATATCATTGGGATATCGGTATAATATATGTTGAATTCAGATTAATAGATTAAAAACAGATGCTTTAATAAGATTTTTAAATGATTTCAACAATAATGTTCTATTTTTGCATTTCAAAATGGAGTGATATGTCAAAAAAGAATAGAAAATTGAGAGATGGGATTGTTTTTTCAACCAGTAACGATTTTGAATATCAATATGATGATGACCAGGTTGAAGAAACGCTTCCTCCACAACAGCAGAACTTAAGAATTATGCTGGATAAAAAACAAAGAAAAGGTAAAGCTGTGACTTTAATTACCGGATTTGTTGGGGATACTGATGATTTAAAGAATTTAGGTAAAGATTTAAAATCAAAATGTGGTGTTGGAGGAACGGTGAAAGATGGAGAAATACTTATTCAAGGTGATTTTAGAGATAAGGTATTGGACTTATTGATTAAGGCTGGTTACAAAGCTAAAAAAGCGGGTGGATAAATTTAATAATTGACAACCTGAGTTCGATTAATATTTTTAGCATATACTTGATTAATTAATTATTGATAGGGTATTGCATAGAAGAATGATTCAGATTAATATAAAAAGCATAAGAGATTCCGCTTATTAGCAGCGATCTGAATTTAATATTTTATGTCGAAATCAGGTTAGATAATATACCAGGCAGAAATCACAAGGTTTCTGCTTTTTTGTTTTACAATATTTCGAATCGCAAAAGCTTTCTGTATTTTTGCAACAAAATTTAATAAAATGATCAATCTTAAAGATACTATTGTGGCTGTTTCTACAGCTCAAGGAGCCGGAGCTATTGCTGTTATCAGGTTAACAGGACCAGAAAGCATTCAAATTTGTGATCAGGTTTTTAATTCGGTTAAAAGCAATAAAAAACTGATTGATCAGAAAGCAAATACTATTCATTTCGGTTCTTTAATGGATAATGATAAAGAACTTGATGAAGTTTTGGTTAGCATCTTTAAAGGACCAAATTCATTTACAGGCGAAGATACTATAGAAGTGTCCTGTCATGGAGCTCCATTTATACAACAGAAAGTACTTGAACTATTTATAAAAAGTGGAGCAAAACTGGCTGCCCCGGGCGAGTTTACTCAAAGGGCATTTTTAAATGGTAAAATGGATCTTTCACAGGCAGAAGCTGTTGCTGACCTAATAGCATCTCGCAGTGAAGCTGCCAGACGAGTGGCATTACAGCAAATGAAAGGAGGTTTTTCAAATGAATTAATACATTTGCGTGAAAGGTTACTTAATTTTATTTCTCTTATTGAATTGGAGCTTGATTTTAGTGAGGAAGATGTGGAGTTTGCTGATCGCCAGCAATTAGTTGAACTGGTTGATGAAATAGAGACCTTATTATCAAAATTGATTAATTCCTTCTCCTTGGGAAATGCGATTAAAAATGGCATTCCGGTTGCTATTGTAGGTCATACTAACGCTGGTAAATCAACCTTATTAAATACTATTTTACAGGAAGAAAGAGCCATTGTTTCGGATATTCACGGTACAACTCGTGACGTAATTGAAGATACCATAAATATTGAGGGAATTACCTTTCGTTTTATTGATACTGCCGGCATTCGAAAGACTACTGATACAATCGAAAACTTAGGAATTGATCGCACATTCAGTAAAATTCAATCTGCATCCATAGTTATTTTGTTGCTTGACATTAACGACCCCGATGATAAGATTCATGAGGCTATTGGTGATGTTAAATGTAAAATGACTGACGATCAACAGCTGGTGGTTGCGATAAACAAAATTGATTTGCTAAATGAGCAGGAAATAATGACACGCTATAATAAAGATAAGTTTCGTGAGTTATCCGGATCTGATGCTATTGTGCCAATTTCTGCAAAAAAACAAGAAAATATAGCTTCACTTGCTTCAGAATTAACTAAAACTGTCAATTTACAGGCTGTAGATAATGATGAAGTCATTGTTACCAACGCTCGCCACTACGAAGCACTACAACGCTCTCATGAATCTATTTTAAGAGTTAAAACTGGTTTGTACGATGGCCTTTCCGGTGACTTTGTAGCTCAGGATATTCGTGAAGTATTACATTTCCTCGGTGAAATAACCGGTCACATCAACACAGACGAAGTGCTTGGCAATATATTTAAGAACTTTTGTATCGGAAAATGATTTAAATTAATGAAATTCAATACATTAGAAACATATCAAACATACGTATTTTAGGTCATGAATACAATATATTTTGAAACATAATGTAATTGCAGGGAATATTTTATATCTAGATTTTCCTATGAAGTTTTATCGAAAATAATTGAATACCTGTATTCAATTATTTCCCGATAACTATTTTGCATTTCCATTGAAAGAAATGATTCACTTATCCTTTTTATAGTTTTAGATTTATTTTTCATATAACGCTTATAAACTCCATTAATCTGCTTTTCATTTAATCCCAAATCCTCACCAAAATTATTGAAAGATTTCCTGTTTAGTTTTTTCTTCTTCCCCCCTAATGTTAAAGCTAATTCCTCTGTATCTTCAGGAAGAACAATTGACACATTTAATAAATCATATGCAGGTGCTAATATCCATTTCCCATTAGATAAAATCATTGAGAAATTTTTAAGATGCATATCATTATTGCCTGTCAAAAAACAAAAGAGGGTCAGTTCAAAAAGAAATAATTTATCCAATAAAGGATTAGCAGAATATTCACTGAGCGCCTTTCCAATTTTTTCCATTGAACCTTTATATTTATCAAAGGCTTCGGTTATTTGAAACATATCCAGCATATGTATCTTATCTCCTTTTTCTGTTCGGTCGATTCGTTTGGTTATATATGAAAGCTCACCTGATTGTAACCTGATTAAACTCGATGGAACTACATTAATTCCATAACTTTCTGCAATTCGCATTGTCAAATGTTCATTGGCTGGCATTTCCGGATAATCTTCAGATGCAGGTTTAAATATATAATTACCACCTAATGCACCAACTACAGTCAACCTATTATCAGTTTTACCCTTTGATTCTTCAACTATACTCATTGAAAGCTTTGGTTGTACCCCTGGTACTGTCACACTGCGTTCAACAACATTTATTGCTAACTCTGACATTTTATCCAGACCATAGGGAATGATGGGTGGCCTGAGTGTACCAAAGAATCGTTGGCTGCAAGATTCATGATATTCACCTTCTCCTTCAATATTCTTATAACAATACAAGCATTTTTTACTCATCTTCTTCTTTTTCAGGTACAACACTCACTGCGCCAATACAATTTTGACAACAAGCTAATAATAATCCCATCCGATCATTTTTATTAATCTTCCAACTATTTGAAGCTATTTCCAACAACCAACCTTCAGGAATTAGCCCCTCAAAGAACGGAAATAGCCTGTTGGATTTATATTCCTTGTCCCTAACTGGCATTGTAAAGGATAGAAAATAATCTGGATAATTTATTACATAATCCTTATCATAAGTATAAATGTAATCTCCATCATTATTCTCAATGAGAATACCGGCCAATTTTTCATTATATAAAACTTTAGCTTTTCTCATTGATTAGAAATATTATTAACCTCTTTTGAACTAACTGGAGCTAACTCATGACCAAACATAGCGAGCACTTGGTTAACCTTATCGAGATTTAAATTACTTTTTCCTTGTTCAATTTTCCTTATAACAGTTAAAGCTACACCTGCCCTATCTGCAAATTCCTCTTGAGTAAGATTTACCTCTTTTCTTCTTTCTTTTACAAATTCTGCTAGATTCTTCATTATATGCATTTAAATATAATCACTCAAATATAACTAAAACTATATGCTTTTTCATATAATTATATGCTTTTTTCGATATTTATATGTATTTGCATATAAAATAAATATTGAGGAATGATTTTAAATTATTTAATGACTATGTTTGTCATAGGAGAACTAACCAGTGAAATAACTTCAGATATTATTTCGCTATAATTGTAAAAATAAACCCCAAGATTCTTTACACCATTTTTACAATTCAAATCCCACAACACTCTTATTTTCAGTATTTAGAAAATTTTGTATCGGAAAGTAAGTTTAAAATACTGATACACAGTGATATATGCCAATGTAGCACATCTACTAATTTAAACCAAAATATTAATTATCAATCGAATAACATAAAACAAGGCATCTTCTTTGGAAATATTTTCATATAATTTATTTTTACAACTTTGCTATATGAACACCTCTTTTATGTATGTGAGAATTTATTTAGAATTACCAACATAATTTTCAACTGACTCCACAATATCTAATTTGATTAATTCCCAATGCTTACCTTTCAAGCAAATGGGATCAAAATCAGTATCTGCCATGTTAAAATCCGTTAATTTCTTAACAATCTCTTCCTTTGAGTGACTGTATGGGTATCTTTTTTCATAAAAACTCAACATTTCGTCTAATGAAAAAGATTCCATTAATTCATGTATATCCCAAAAGTCTTTTTTTCTACCATTATTACCAATAACTTCTAGTTTCATGGCAACTATTTCTTCCAATTGAGATAATCTAATACCATTATAGTCCACTATTGGATATTGAAACGGGTCAGTATAAAACAAATCAACTTTTATGGTTTCTTCTTTATTATTGCCAACTAGGTATGATTTTCCCATACTATCATTGCCTCCAAAGCTATAATCTACATACCTAAAGCTTGTTTCAAATAGATTGTCAATCTTATTAAAATCAATCGACTTATATTCCGCATCCGTAAATAAGTCAATATCAACTGAGATTCTATGTCCAAGAAGCAAACTTAGAGACGTCCCTCCTACTAACCTAAAAACATCCAATTCTTTAAACTGCATTAGTCTTGTAAGCGTATCCCAAAGTAAATCAGAAACTGTGTTTTTATAGATGGTCATAACTAATGTAAATATTTTGCTACATTCTTACTAAATGAATCCAAATAACTGTTTCCTATATTTTGAATTTCGTGTCTTACTTCTGTATTGCCATAGAAGTTTAATATTTCACTAATTTCAAGTTCATTTCCTCTTTCAAAAACACGTTTGATAATGGCTCTCTTATTTTTCAACCAATCTATTTTATCAAAATCAGTATCCCAAAATAAAGCAGTTCTAATTAGTTTTAGGTTAGGTATTAATTTATTGCTCTTTTGCAAACAAGCCTTTTTTACATCATAACTGGCTTGCAATAGCATAAAATAATCTTCTTCTACCCCCAACTGCTCTCCCAACCTAATGGACAATTTAGGATTAACACTTCTTTTTTCTTTTAATATAGCGCTAATCGTTTGAGCATGCTCATCAACCATAAAAGCTAAATCCTTATTTTTCAGACCTCGCTTTTTAATCTCTCGCTTTAGAATGGCTCCCGGATGAATACCTTTTATCTTATTTAATTCTGGCAACATATTCAACGTTTTAACTATTCAAAATTACAAAACCATTCGATTATAAACAAATTTGTTTATTTTTTATCAAATATATTCGCTTTACAGTTTTTATAGTATGCAAAGAAGTTAGTTCTTCTAATTAATTTAGTAAATTCTTGTTGGTGAAAATGGTATTTTGCATCACAAACATGAGACAAAAATCACACTAGTAGACCAGTGCTTTTGCCATAAGATAAAGAAAAAAATCCCTTACATCATTTTTGCAACTCAAACTTTATATCTGCGTTATTTACAACATCTAGAAGATTCCATATCAGCACATTAGAGAAGATGCGTAAGTTTATGTTTAATGAGATTTACGAAGAACCGGAGGAGGTAAAAATTCCCGAAAAGTATCAAGATATAGTGGCGCAAATAGCCGATGAGCTGATACAAGGAAATATCGGCTTCTTTAATCCCGATACACAGGAGCACGAAAATATCCCCAAAGAAATAGCCTATGATTCTGAGGAGTTTGAAATAATTACCGGACAAACATGGGAAGATCCAGACATAAATCACGATAAATGGGACAAGTGTATTGAAATTAAACCAATGTCATCGCACGATTCGTTCCAAATAATGGAAGCATTTACTGATATAGTAGATAACAAATACTTCTGCATATGCTGAGTAAACGCAGGGCTTTTGCCCACTTTAAACATTTGGTAGAAAATTCAGAGTACAATCAGCAATAGTACAACTTCCGGCAAAAGCAATGGGAGTTATATGTTTGGGACAAAATTAATGAAACCGATTTATAAATTACACCTACTATTTTTAATAAAAAAAGCTTAATTATAATCTATAAAGTGTTGATAATTAAATTAAATCGACACATACCTTTGCACTGTATCTCGGTTGAAACCACCTCAACAGTATAAAAAACACAGATTTCATCTCTGAAATCTTCAAAAAAAGCCCCATTTTTAAGCTCATTATTTTACAAATAGTATAAAATCCGGGCTTATCATGAATATACAACGACTTAAAACAGAAATAAAAACTATATTCACAGACATACAATCCTCTTTAGATTCAATTACGCTGAGTAAGGGACAGCAGCTTTTTGATCGTGATGCCTGCACGGTGCTTTCTCAATCAGCAGAGGAGTTTATCTGCTCCATAGATGGGTACGACAGGCCTGTATCAATCAAGGTAGAGTGGACAGAAAATTCAGATAATGCCAATAAATCAGCTGTAATTGAATCCTTTTACTCTGATACTGATGATTGGGACGAACACTCCTATGCCTGCCTGCTTAAATTGCTTGAGTCGCTCAATCATTTAGATGATAAACATATTGAGCATAAGCGGTACACCCGCGAAGGGATGATTAACCGCGTGCTTCAGGAAAGGAGACTGAAAGCCCTTCATGCTGAATATAAAATTAAGTGGGCCACTAATATTTATGGCGACCATATCCTCACCAATGAAAACGGCGTAAAGTACAGCATCTTCTTGCGTGATTTTGAAAATGAAACAGGTTACTCCAACAGTAAAGATTCTGAGATAAACAAGCTGGGAACAACAAAGCATATCATGTACGCTTTTAACAAACTGAAAAATAGCCCTAGTCTGTTTCGCCGTTTACGCAAAACATGCCCCTTTGTGGAAATTTACCTGGATCCACTAAACGATTACTGTGTCAGTTGGTTCTATCCACATGAACTGCCCGAGGAAGTCGCTGAATTATTAAGAAAATATTTCAATCAGGAAGGAGTGGTTGAGGATGATAACCTGCTGGAGTTACACCACTTTTTTATTGAAGCTGAAGAATTCGACAACATTATTATACGCCCCGAAGTTAAAGAAAAATACAGTAATACTCTGGAAGAAAGGGCACTTAGGGCGGTTCAACAAAATTACAAGCCCGATTTTTCAGAAATAAAAGCAACACTATACGATTACCAAAAGGAAGGTATAACCTTTTCCTCCTGTCGCAAACATGCAATCATTGCCGATGAAATGGGTCTTGGAAAAACCATTCAGGCCATCGGAACCGCAGTGCAGAAGAAAGAACTGTTCGGTTTTACCAAAACGTTGGTCGTTTGCCCCGCCTCGTTAAAAACACAGTGGAAAAGTGAAATAGAAAAATTCACAAATCTTGAAGCTGAAATTATAAACGGTACACCTGATGAACGAGCCACACAGTATAAAAACAGTTCTGCCTATTTCCTGATCGTGAATTATGAAATGGTGCTGCGCGACCAAATTGCCCTTAACCACGCTCACATGGATTTCCTCATACTCGACGAGGCTCAGAAGGTAAAAAACTTCGCCACAAAAACAGCATCGGCAATAAAAAACATCTCGCGCAAGCATGTACTTATCATTACCGGTACTCCAATAGAAAACAAGCTGATTGATTTGTTCTCATTAATGTCCATTCTGGATCCGCATCTGCTGGGGCCACTTTGGGAATTCTCCTACCAACACTGCCTGTTCGACAGCTTTAAACCCAATAAAATAAATGCCTACTATAATCTCACCACTTTAAAAGAACAACTGCAAGGCATTCTGCTGCGGAGAGAAAAAGCTAAAGTAATTGAACAGCTTCCTCATGTTCAGCAACAGGATATACCTGTAAGAATGACACCTCTGCAAGCTGATTTTCATGCATCATATGCCAGTAGTATTGGTCAGATTACGCGCAAAAAGTTCCTGACGACTTTCGACCTTCAACGCCTCTCTCAACTGCTTACCTCCATGCGAATGGTTTGCGATTCATCTTACCTGGTTGATGAGAACACCAACGATTCACCAAAACTGGATGAACTGAAATATATTTTACTGGAAAAGCTGGATTTGCCCAACCAAAACAAAAAGGTCATAATCTTTTCGGAGTGGGTAAAAATGCATAAGCTTATTGGCAAAATGCTGTTGGAAAACAATATTGGCTTCAGTGAACTGAACGGTAGTATTCCATCAAAAAAACGAGGCGATATAATTAAGCAATTCGAAGAAAATGACAATTGCAAAGTTTTCCTTTCCACCGAAGCGGGCGGAGCAGGATTAAACCTTCAGGTGGCAAATATCCTAATCAATTTTGAACTCCCCTGGAATCCTGCTAAAAAGAACCAACGTATTGGTCGCATCGATAGGTTGGGACAAAAAAGCGATAAACTATCCATCTTTAACCTGATTACGGTTGGCTCCATCGAACAAACTATTGCTTGCGGTCTTCTGGTAAAACAGAACCTTTTCGACAATGTACTGAACGATGGCTTTAATAATGATTTTGTTGATTTTACAGCAAAAGGACGTAGCCAGTTCCTGGAGCAAATGAAAGAACTGGCCGGAGAGTTTGAGGAACCAGTAGTACAGGAAAGTGATACAACAGAAGAATCGGAAGCTGTAAAGAACAAAGAATACACCTTGGAGAATTTTAAAAACGAGCATGAAGAGGATTACGTCGTTCCGTTCGAAGAGGATGAACCGCAGTATGCTCAACCGGAACTACCATTTGAAGAAGGAATTACAGAACCAGTTAGCGAAACGATCCCTGAGAATCATATTGAGACACCCGAAAAATTTGAGCCAACTGAAGAAACATCAACAACCAAGGAGCCCTCTGAAAAACCAACAAAGAAGGAAACAGCAGAACAGATGGAAGAGGTACTCAACAACGGAATGCAATTCCTGTCCGGACTAATGAAAATGGCAACAGGAAAAGATGTGGCCATTGAAGACCAGAAAATAGAGGTGAATAAAGAAACAGGTGAAGTGACCATGAAATTTAAAATGCCTGAGTTTTAAGATGTACACCTTCCATTCCATATAAGAGTTAATGAATGCTCTAGTTCTGGGGAAAGAGCTACTGGGTGAAATGTTCGGCAAACGAAAATCGTTCAATTTCCGTTATGATCAGGCGGTTGAACTGATTGATGAAAACAAAGTTCTTTCACTGATCGAAAAGGACATTATCATCTGAAATGGCAAAAACCTCGAAATTGAAGACCACTTCTCTCCTTTTTTGAGCAGATACTGGATGTTAACGAAGAAATTAATATCTCATTAATTAACGAGTACATTACTCTTCTGAAAGAGAATATCGATTACTATCTTGCAGAAAATAATGAATACCGAAGCTACAAGTACTTAAAAATAGTAAAGTCATCGCTGCGCAAGATAGGCTATATCTGTTTACGAAATATTGAGGATCTTAACCGTAACATTGACAATACCTTTAAAACAGAACCCAATTACAAAATTAAAATCAAAAAGCTGGAAAACTACGACCAGCGGCGCATAGATATTAAAACTCTGATAACCATTTCAGAAAAGCTGGTTACAGAGGACGAACTGACCTTCTTTTCGGTTGGTAAAGATGATGAGTTAAACAGAATTACAACTGAACTCCGCCTGCAGTTACAGGAATCAAGACATAACCTGATTGAAACGGTTCTATATTACCACCAAGGGAATTTGAACCGTTCCCTGACTTTCCTGAAAGTTATAATTAGCAATGTGTTTGACATCCAGGATGTGCTTGATGTTATTTAAGGAACGGTTCTGAGGGACAGCTTGCTTATAGAGAACCGTTCCCGATTTCCGGCATTTGAGAAGCTACAGCATTGCAGGTTAACTTAAGGAACGGTTCTGTATTACCACCAATGGAATTTGAACCGTTCTCTAACTTTCCTGAAAGTTATAATTAGCAATGTGTTTGATAAGCAAGATGTGCTTGATGATATTTAGGGAACGGTTCTGATGGACAGCTTGCTTATAAAGAACCGTTCCCGATTTCCGGCATTTGAGAAGCTACAGCATTGCAGGTTAACTTAAGGAACGGTTCTGTATAACCATCAAGGGAATTAGAACCGTTCCCTGACTTTCCTGAAAGTTATAATTAGTGTCTATTCATAAAAACTATTTTTATATAGCATGATTAATTATATACTATTTAATCCGAAGTACCTGAGTTCAAATTATTGCTATAAGCAAGACGAAATGATAAAGTCCGGTATGCAACACATATGCAAAATACCGGACTTTAATTATGGTTCTGGAGTTTAATTATAAACTATTTATTTTCAAGAATTTTTCGGAACCTGTCATTGAAATACCACAACGTTCAGCTGGTGTTTGGTCGTAGGTGTTTCCGCAAGTAGGACAAATATAATATACTTGCGGCAGCTCATTTACCGAGTTATTGTTAAGCGCTGCTAGTGCATTTTTGTACATTACCTGATGTTTTTTCTCCACTTCAAGCGCATAATTAAAACTTATTTGAGCCAATTGACTTTTAGAGTTACCTGCATCTTTCAAAAAATCAGGGTACATAGTAGCTACCTCATAGGATTCTCCGTCAATGGCATCCTGCAAATTTTCGGCAGTTGATTTTACGGTAAATTCAGGAGTGAATTCCGGAATGGCTACATTGTATTCAACCATAACCGATTTGTGATTGTTAGCATGCACCTTTTCGGCTGTTGATGCAGCTCTAAACAGCAAGGCGATGTTATGAAATCCCTCTTTTTCTGCTTTTTCAGAATAGGCAGCATATTTTGCGGAAGCAGTTGTTTCACCTTTAAATGCTTCTTGCAGGTCGGTCATGGTTTCTGCCTTAGCTTCTTCGGGAGCCATTTGTTTTTCATTACTTACTGTAGCTACCGGAGTTTGAAGTTTGGTATTGTTGCCATTTCCAGTATTACAAGAACTAAGAATACTAAGAGCTATGGCTAATACTGATAAGGAAAATAAATTTTTCATTGTCTTTTTTATTTAAATAATAAATTACAATGCAAAGATGCCGACGATATCATTAAAATTCACTTTAGCCTTTCTTAAAATCAGCTTAAGACTTTTATGCTTTGAAGCACTTTTAGTGCTCATAACGAAGTTTTAATGCATCATCCGGGTTAAAATGAAGATAAAATTGAGTTCCCTGATTAGCCCGACTGTTGACCTCTATCTGTATTCCCTGAATATCGGTTAGCATCTTTACAATATAAAGTCCCAATCCGGTACTTTGTACTGACGTATTTCCGGGTACATCAGCCCGGTAAAAACGCTCGAAAATATGTGGTAAATGTTGCTGTGAAATACCTGGTCCATTATCGCTAAGCTTCAATGTGTTGGTATCGTTTTGCCAATGGCAGAGCAATTCTCCGTTTACATTTCCGTATTTTACTGCATTACTAACCAGATTTTCCAATATCATTTCAAGCAAACCAAAATCGACCTGAACCAAGGTATTTTCAGGTATGTCCAATTGCATGCTCATGTTTTTCTCGAATAACCTGTCTTGCCATTTATTCAGGATTGATTGTAACATATTGTGTAAAAGAACGGGTTTATTTACAATCGAGAGGTTTCCTGAATCTAATCGTGCCAGATACAGCAATTGACTAATAATATGGTTTATCGAATCTACTTCCCGGATCACTTGTTTTACCTTCTCTTCATACTGATGTGGTTCGCGAGGTTTCCGTATGAGTACTTCCAGAGTTCCTTTAATACCTGTAAGTGGAGTACGCAACTCATGCGATATATCGGCGGTAATCTGTTTTTCGCGGTTGCGACCTGTTTCTATTCTTTCAAGCAAGGCATTGATGGTAGTCGTGAGCTGGTAAATCTCATCACGATGTTCCGGTAATGGCAGGCTGGGATTGATATTGTTGTAATTCATCTTTTCTGCATAACCAATCAATCGCTTTACCGGAGCTATACTCCGCGATGCCACCAAAGAAGTAACCAAATAAAAGAATAAGAGCATCAGCGGAAACGCCACAAAAAAAGTATTGCGTAGGTTGTTGAGAATTAAAATAGAATCGACCTGAGATATACCAATATCAAGCTGTCCGATAATTTTACCCGTTTCAGTTTTAATGGGAAATTGTCCTTGTCGTATCTTTTTTCCGTTAAACTCCACATTAAAAAAAGTATTGTAGTTCAGGGAATCGGCAAACTGTAGCTGGTCGTTTTGTAAATTGCGTGAATGAAAAATAACAGTTCCCTTCTCATTTACCATTTGTAAAAAGATGGGATCTACCTCTGCACTACTGTGTTCCAATTCTTCCCACTCTGTATTCAAACTAAATACCAAAGAATCGCCTTCGGTGGATATCTGGGAAAATAATTCTTCCTTTTCTTCCAGAATACTGTGGTCAAGATGACGAAACGTTGTAGTATAAATCACAGCATATACGGCAGCAAATACCACCAGCATGGTAATGGCAGCAGCAATAGTACTAAAAAGTGCTATACGGTTCTTAAAACGTAGCTTCATGCGTCATCGTTTATTCGGTAACCTACACCCCGAATGGTTTCAATGAATGATTTGCTATTTTTATCATCAAGTTTTTTCCGGAGTGCATTAATGTACACATCAATTACTGAGGTATCGTAATCGAAATGGATATCCCACACTTTTTCAATAATGCGGGTGCGCCTACTTACCTTTCCTTTGTTGCGCAATAAAAACTCAAGTAAGGCAAATTCTTTTTGGGTAAGCTCAACATCCTTCCCTGCTTTGCTTACCCGGTGCGAAACTACGTCCAGCGAAATATTGCCGTATTGAAATACCGAGTTCTCACCACTTTTTGAACGCATCAACACACGAATGCGGGCCAACAATTCTTCAAAAGAAAAAGGTTTGCGAATGTAGTCGTTGGCTCCTGTTTCAAGTCCAAAAACAGCATCATCAGTGGTATCTCTAGCGGTAAGGAAAATTACAGGTACAGCCTGATCTTCTTTTCGGATATTACGGAGTATTTCAATACCGCTCATTCCCGGCAACATCCAGTCGAGCAGAATAATATCGTATTCTTCCAAATAATCCAGAGCCAATTGTAAACCCTGTTTTCCGTTATCGGCTGTATCAACAGCAAACCCCTCCTCTTCCAAACCTTCTTTAAGGAAATTGGAAATGGAGGGCTCATCTTCAACAATTAAAATTCGCATGTGTCATATCTTAGTGCTTTACCTTTAGCAATTTTTTGTTACCGTAACAAACAGCAATAGCTTAGTCATCATCATGGTTTTGCATGGTTCCAAAATCACCACTACCCAGTTCAACTCCAGCTGCGTGTTTATACACCAACTGCCCACCCAAATATCCAGTCACTGCCACACTTATAGCGGCGGCTAACAACACTACAAAAGCCAATATTTTTACCTCTGGAATTTCTTTTTTAAATATAGCTAGAGCCGTTTTAATCCCAACGGCAGCTATAGTAACCCATAAGGTAAATGAAGCTGCTTCTTCGTGTGCTTCCATAGCTTGGTGTAACGAACCTCCATCCATTCCATCGCCTGCAGCATCACCGGTTATATATGCTACAATAGCACCAAGAGCAGCCAGAAGTAAAATATAGAACGTAGCTTGCTGATAAAATTTTTTCTTAAGTATTATGCTGAGTACTTCCGTGAAAAATGCTACCAATACCAAGGCAACCGGAAAATGTACAATCATTGCATGTAGGTGTGTTGCTGTAAACATAGTTTTTGTTTTTGAGTTTATGCAAATATTGCACTATTCATTTTTAAATCAGCTTAAGCAAAACTTAAAATTGGCTTAAAATCTACGATTATTTCATCATTGAAAAGTAATAATTAATTGAAGCAAACCAGATACATCAATTACTACAATTACGCTATCAACTGCCGAAAAGGTACGATAAACTTCTGTAAAATATTTATGACCAGTAGCATACAAAATATTGATTTTCACCCATTATACTCAAAGCCTATAACCGAAGTAGCTACAGAAATACCTAGTTGACGCTTGATTTCCATAAAATCTGAGGTCGCCGTTTTATTTTATTTGATTTTACTACTCCCGCAACATGAATGTCACCACCAAACAATAAATAGTTTCTCTGTCAATGTGGTCTTCCCCGCATCAGGGTGAACTAGTGATTGCAAAAGTCCTACGCCTGTTAATCTCTTCTTTTAAACCCATTTTGCCAATTTTTAAGTGCGCAAGAGTAAAGATAAAATTAAGACGAAAAAGTTGAGTATGCCTAAGCTCTTTAGCGACATTTGTCACTTACTGTCGCCCGAAATATTAGTACTAACGCGAAGCAGAGGCTTATTCAGGAGTTTTCACTAGAAAAAAAAGGAAATCTCACTATCAACATTAGCGATTTTAATAATGATAGAATTACCAGGATACTATTCCTTTGTAACATTATTAATTAAAAAAATATATTTATGAAGTCTAATTTTAAAAAACTCACTTACTGGTTTATTGCATCGTTTTTTGCAATTGCTGTTATGTTTTCTTCATGTTCAAAAGACGAAAATTATGAATCCGTAACTCAATCGACCGATGAAGTAACAGAAAATGTTGATTTTTCTGATATGGTTGGTGGGTATCTTCCTACCCCTAAAGATGTTTATGAAAGTATTCCAGTTGCAAAAGATCCAGATCTAAAATCAACTGCGTCGTCTAAATATCTTACTTGTCCGGCAGTTGGTTTCCAGGGAGCTGACGGAGCATGTGTTGGATGGGCTACAGCTTATGCTGCAAGAAGTATTATGACTGGTGCACAAACATACTTCAGTCCTTCCTATGTTTATAACCAGATTAAACTTGGTAACTGTTCATCAGGTTCTTATCCTGTTGATGCCCTAAGTCTAATTTATAATCAGGGAGTTTGTACATGGGATTACATGCCTTATAAAAGTGGAAATTGCTGGGCACAACCTGAGAACTGGCAAAAACAAAATGCGTCTTATTACAAAATCAGCGGTTATTATACAGTAAAAAGGGATTTATGGTCTATCAGATGGCAAGTTGGTGCAGGACATCCTGTTATTGTAGCTGGTCCAGTTGATGGGGCATTTCAAAATCTAGGCTACAACCAAGTACTAAACACAGTTAGTGGCTCTGGCGGTGGACACTGCTACTGTGTGGTTGGTTACAATGATGACTATAATGCTTTCTTAGTAATAAATTCCTGGGGAAAAAACTGGGGAACAAATGGTTACGGATGGATATCTTACGATATCGTTGGTCAATTATGGAAAGAAGCTTACGTTATGTACTAACCTAACGATCAATTCAAAAAATGAGAGGCTGGCTAAAATATTTAGTCAGCCTTTTATAGTTCTACACGTTTTCTCAATTTATAAAACTTCATTATTTCTTCAATCTCATCCTCAATAGCGATAGCTAAAAAGTCAACGTCGGACTTAATTTCCAGTTTATTTTTTATATTGCTTTTATGAGATTCAACCGTATGCACACTAACATTGAGTTTTTTAGCTATTTCTTTGTTAGTATTTCCTTCGCAAATAAAAACGAAAACAACTTTTTCGGTCTTGGTAAGAATATCTGTTTTTTTGTTTGTTTTATTAAATGCATACTGTATTGCCTCAAATGAAATTGTTTTTCCAAGATAGTTTTTGCCACTCCTGACTGTTTTTATCGACTCTATAATTTCTTCTGAAATAGACTCTTTTGGGAGAAACCCTTCTACACCAGCCTGCAATGCCTGCTGAAGGACTTCTTTCTCGTCAAAAGCCGTGAGTATAATTATCTTAATATCAGGCATTTTAACCTTTAACAATTTTGCTATATCAATTCCCGAAAGGGATGATGATTTTTTAAGTTTTACATCTAGTAATATAATATCAGGTTGCACACCATTTTCCAATAAACTATTAAGTTCATTACTCCCTGATGCTTCCCGGAAATTAATTTTCAACTGTCGTTCGTCTTCCAGAATATTTTTTACTCCAAACCTGAAAATCTCAGAATCATCTACAATAATTACACTTATTTCTTCCATGTCAAACACTAATTACATTACAGCAGGTATTTTAAAATTAATAGTTGCACCAATAGTTTTGTCCTCAATCCATATTTCACCCTTATTTTTCTGAATAAATTCATTACAAATTATTAGACCCAACCCATTACTATCGTTAATGGAGAAAAGCTTGTCCTTTTTCTCATCTGAAATTCCAATACCTTCGTCCGAAATTGAAATCACAATATCATCACCTTCTTCTTTTGAAAAAATGTTTACTATTCCTCCATCCTTAGAAAACTTAATTGCGTTAGAAATTAAGTTCCGAAGTACTGTTTTTATCATATTCTCATCTGCAAACACCATTATTGACCCGGACAAGCCATTATTAAGCTGTATATTCTTTCTGTTAAGACTCATTTTGAACAAATTAAGTACTTCATTTAAAGTTTTAGAGATATCAAAAGCATGAGGAAAGAATGTTAACGAGCCCCTTTGTGATTTTAGCCATTCTGAAAGGTATTGGAGAAATTCATAAACTTCGGTTGAATGTGAATACAACTCACTCAGATTTTTCTCAAGTTTTTCCATATTTATATCTCTTATATGATTTAATGAGCTTGCTGCAATCATTTTAAATGCTAACAAAGGAGATTTCAAATCATGAGTTATAACAGATATAACCATATCCCTGGTATTATTTAACTCTTGCAGATAAGTTATATCCGAGCTTATTGATATTACATTTATAACATTGCCGGTTTTATCAACTATTGGATTTAAGGTGGTTTGCATCCATAAATCCCGACTAATACCAATATCATTTGCATTAACGGTGTATGTAACAACTCTTTTTTCATTAACACATGCCAGAAATAGCTTTTTTATATTCGGATTACAACTAAAATCTAAAAGATTATAATTATTATTGATGAATTCTTTTTGACTTCTTCCAAAATAACTGCAATAACTATCGTTCACCCATTCCATTATTCCATCTACACTGCAAATAATAACTGGATTGGAAACTTTACTTGCAACAAATGATAATTTATGTAGTTCCTGATTTATAACACCTAACAACTCTGCCTGGTTTTCTATTTTTTCTTTTTGCTTCACTATTTCCGAAGTCCTTTCCGTGATAATGTTCTCAAGTTTGATCCTTTCACGTTTGTGCTTTTTTCTAAATCGCCATATTGAGGTACCAATAAGTAGAATTAGAATTATAAAATAGCTTATATAAGCATATACACTTCTGAAATAGGGTGGTTTTATGGTAAAATTATAGACGTATACATCACTCTCTCTATCATAAATGTTTCTGGCCTTTACTTTAAAAGCATAATGGCCTTCACTAAGATTTGTATATTCTTTTTTTCTTTCTGTTGACCACTCTGACCATTTATCCTCGAAGCCATCAAGCATAAACGAATATTCATTTAGCCATTCTTTATCAAAAAATGAGCATCCGAATTCAAACGAAATATGATTAAAATCATAATCTATTGGCTCTTTCAAACTGGTTTCTCCGACAAAATTCATAAAGAATTCCCCTTCATTTTCAAGATAATTGGTTCCGTTAAATATTACAGAGTCATTATTTAAACTTACTTTTCTAACCAGAACATTAACCCTACTTGTGTCTTCCGTATAACTTGTTAAATTTTTTATCAGCAACAGCTTACCATCCAGGCTAAGCCACATATGATCTTCCGATTCACAGTAAATTTGCTCAATAGTTTTGTTCTTAAAAAAGGGAATTTCCCTTTGATCTGCTTTAAACAAATCGCCTTCTTTATAATAATGGAAAAGATAAGAAGACTGATTGTTGTATGCACCAATCCAAAATTCATCGTCATTTACTTTACAAATTTGTCCAGGTAAAAGGTTCTTCTTACTAAATTTAAACAATGCTGAATCTGGTACAAAACAGTTTATATCTTCATGAAAATTGTAAAACCCTTTCGAAGTTGACAATACAAATGTATCCTGAAGTAAAAAAGCATAAAAAATATCGATACTTGAAGAATCGATAAAAACCTCTTCAGATCTGAAAACTAAATCATTAACACCATCATTTCTTAATAAACAGGCCCCCTGCGTTCGCGTATAAGCCAACAAGTTACCAACAGAATCCTCAACAACTCCGGTAGTCATTTTTAAGTCAGAAAGATTGGTAGGTTCAGACCATACTCCATTATTATTTTCGATAAATGAAATACCTCTGTTATAGCAATAGTAAACCCGATTGGAATGTGCTTTTGAGACTAAAATATATCCAACAGAAGCTTGTTTTACGATCATTTTATAAGAGTTTTCACTTAATTCCCATATGCCATCTGCTGTGGAAAAGATTATGGATTGCTCGTCACTTGTGTTACTAAAACTCTTAATACTCCAGACTGGAGCTTTTATTTCTGTTTCTTCAAGCAATAACCTATTAATATTTTCAATATTAAGTTTAAAAAGCCCCTCATTGGTTCCTAAAAACAATAACTTTCCTTGCCGTAACATGGTAATCACTCTGACTTTTAATAGTTCATTCTTATTAAAATAAACAAAATTTTCAGCAGGACTAATTTTCAACATACCATTATCTAAAGCGGCCCAAATAGTTCCATTTTTACTTTGAGTAGTATACCAACATAAGTTAGTTGGCAAGCCATCGTCCTTATTATAGGTACTTTCAATATTTAATAATGAATCCAGAAAATAGATGCCATTGTAAAAAGTAGAAATACTAAATCTTCCATTTTGAAGATTTGAGATATTATACAACCTGTTTTTAAAGGCAGGTTTCAGCTTATCAACAAGCCAGTTCATGTCCGGATCCGGCTTGTAATTTTTTTTATCAACAAAAACTCCTTGATCTGTTGAAGTGATTAAAATATGTGATTCGTTATATGGAATTATATTGTAAAATAACAAACTCTTTAACTTTTTATCGTCCGACAATAAGGTTAAAGAATCATCAATTACTGCATAGAGACCTTTTTCATTTTGCCCTATATACAACTGATTATCAACAACACCAGTTAATGAAAAGAAAGTTTCAGACACCCAGACTCTCACCTTTCCGGTTATTATGTTATAAGCAAACAACTTTTTATAGGATTGAAAATATACAGTATTCTTAACCAACCTTACATTCCATATATCTGAAAATTTTCCTAAATCTAAACCAGACTCTTTATTAATAGAATGGTATTCCCAATTACCATTTCTATCAGGACGGAGATAAGCTAACTCGGATGGTTTACCAAAATAGATAATACCAGTTCCCTGATCTATTTTAAAAGCCCGTACCTTACCCGATTCTCCTGTATCTAATAACCTCCAATTGTTTCCATCATACTCCTGCAAACCAGATGAATTAGCTATATAAACTAATCCCCTTGGGCCTATTTCAATATGTAAAATCTGATTACTGTTTATATAGTCTTCATCGGAATAGATATGATATTCGGAATGCCCTACTACAGTTTGTGAGAAAGAAATGTAGCTTTTGAAAAAAAATAAAATGAAAACAATAAGTAATTGACGATGCAAAAACTTAAATATTGATAAATCATATTTCATAATAAAAAACCTTACTAATGCAGTTATTGGTCATTTAGAATGCATTTCTCATCCTAACAAATAATAAACGAAAAATTCAAAGCACAACTATTGTCTCATGAGTATGTGAAAGGAATTTCCCCGATACTGAAAATTCTTTAGATAGCAATACATCAAATTACCATCTTTTGTTAACAATACTAACCGCACTATATTGTATAAATCGAAATATTATGCTACCTAATTGTACTTAAACTTTCATAGCCCGCTAAGATAAAAAAAAAGAGCATTGAACCTAATTAATTATTTAATCAATTTAAATTCTGGTAACGATTGTAATACTTCAATTTGAGTTTCAGGGCTGTTTCATTGAGTTATCCGGCTAAAATGTAACAATCCACCGGAAAGTCATGAGATTAACCCAATCCGATGACTAAATAGTATTCGTCTATAAAGTCCGGCTACAACGTTGTTGCTCAAAATCCAGATCCTCATATACGCTTGTATACTGCGGTTTGAATTTTTCTCATACCTTGTATTTTAACTTTAAAGTTCAAACACCCGACTTTATGGACAGGCACTAAATAATCATAAATCAATGTATACCTTTATGCTGTTAGTTTTTTTACATGGTGCATAGCGTTAATTGTATAGTAGCGTGTGGGATTACGAAGTAAAAACATACCAGGTTACACCAACTTTTTTCACGAGTCACAGATGCTCGGAACGCGATGAAAGCAGCATGCACTATACATATTTGTGAGTGCCCTGCATTCACACCGGAAGTTCTTGATAAAGTTTAAAAATACAATTATCATCAATAAACCACGGGTGTGGGTTATTTTATCCATAGGGTGCAAGTCCCGAGTGGGCGTAGTGGTTGCTGGTGACGGCAGCGGTGAAGGTTATTTTCGAAATTGGCAGATAATATTCTCTAATTTAACATCGATAAAAAACTCATTGTTTATTTTACATACGTCGTTTCTTAGCCTTGTTGGTAGCGATAGCCTGCCATATGAAAAGTAGCGCACTTCTCAGCGCTTACTTTTCTGATCGTGTTGAAGTTAATTATTTATTCATAACCTTCTAGACTCACTACCTACGTTATTTTTTATGATGGCTTGTTGTGTTTTAGTGCCTTATATTCCGCTCTTCGTCCGTGTGTTGGGGCATCCATACTCTTTGACAAGTTTAGGTTTGTGTGTTGGCTCCTTTGAGCAACTTGGCAATGTGTATGGAAGCGAAGGAGTGAATTATTCATAGGCGATATTAGTTTTCAATATTTTATCTAACTCTTTTTTAATCGCAACTTTAATATTCTCAATTTTCTGATATTCAGACGCAATTGTTTTTTGAGCATTTAAATCAAGTTCCCCTTTTGAATCTATTGGCATTTCTATGGATAATGCTTCTAGCATTGATGGGTATACTTTAGTAAATTCATCTTCACCTTTTTCACCCTTTCGCCCTTTTGCCAGGTCTCTTAATATTGGTTCTAAAATAAATCTCACATATTCAATATCAATATTTTTGTCTAATGGATTTAAAAGACCTCTATCTGCATTAATTGAAAACTTACCTTCGATTATTTTTATATATCCTGCAAAACCATTTGTCGCCCACGTTAAAAATTTGCCATCATAATCAAATGAATTAATTGAGGTTAATGGAGCATTATTAGATGCAGAATATACATGATATTCACCCGAATTATTATTTCCATACTTTTTCGTATACTTTCCCTTTCCTCTTTCTATTGTAAATAGCCTAGTAAGAGGAAAATCTTTAGATTTTTTTGTTGTTTTGATGGAAACTCGAATATTATTTAATTTTTCTTCATGCTCAATAATAGTTTTTCTTAATTCATTAACTAAAGAAAACTTGTCAACAACTTTCTGTTGCAATGAAATATCCCAATTATCATTTTTATCAATTGGAATTTCAACTTCAATTTTCTTCATGTTTTTTAGAGAAGCACGTAATGCTCTGTCAAAACCGTATTTGTGTTTTACTGAATATAATTGGCTAATTAAATATTCAGGTAATATCTTTGAATCCTTTATTCGGATTGTTCCACAATGGTCTGTAGTAACAAACTTTTCTCCTTTTTTTATGAAATTAAAATCGAAATCACCATCAATACCCCATATAACAAAATCATTGTTAAAATCGCTTATATTGCTTGAATTATGATAAGAGAGAGGCGTAAATACATTTGCACTATAAATAGGAATATTTCCAGAGATATTTATCAAATCTCTTTTGACTAATCTCTTACCTATAAATAAATCAAAAAGAGAATTATCATCTAATGATATCTTTTTTACTTGACTATTTACTTTTTTTTTTTCAGAACTTACTTCTTTAAGAAGTTCCTTAAATTCATATAGCGAATCTGCAACTTCACCAACATAATCGCCAAATTCGGAAGGTGTGATGCTTTTATTCTCTTCTATTATGCCAATACTAATTTTTTCCTCTTTTGTCCACCACCTATCAACTGACCAGTATTCATCTGCAACAAATTTTGAAATAGGTTGAATTTTACACCTTTTATCAGTATTAATTTTTTCAAAACTTGTCTTATTTCCTTTAAAGAATGAATATAAAGTTACCGCTTCACTTAGGTCATCTTGTTCTATATTAAAGCGGTAAACATCTCGACTTTCACCAATCTCACTTACTAAATATGTAAAAACAGGTTCTTTTTGAATATCATCAATTTTAACCTTTTTTGTTAAGCATAATATGTATGTTTTTTTATTTGTTGTAAAGAAAGTATTTAACGGAAGAGAAATAATTCCATCAATATAACAAGTATCTAAAATAAACTGCCTAAGGTTTTTATCATTTTGGCGGTTAAAAATACCATCAGGAACAACAATAAATGCTTTACCATTTGGTTTAAGCGCTTTTATAATCCATTCCATGAATAGACCTTCAACACCCATTGCATTTATTTTATAGAAATTAACTAAATCACCATCTTTTTTGACTTCTTCTTTGAGATTACTACTGCCACTGGTAACATAAGGAGGATTTGTAAAAATCAGGTCATATTCATTTTCAACTATATCTGAAAGTGTGCCAAGAATTGAATTCGTTTTTAATACAAAACTTTCATTAAACAGTTTTGAAAAATCTTTAGTAATATTCGGATTCTCTTTAATTAAGTCAGAAAAATATATCAGCATATTCGCTTTTGCTAAAATGATTGTTTTCTGCTCATCTTTATCGAATCCTTTATCAAACCCGTGAATTGTTATTTTTGGTGTTAATTTTCCACTTTTAATTTTGTAGAATTCATCAAGTTTTGTTACGATTGGTTCTAAAAGAAATTTTCCAACACCACAGGCAGGGTCACAAATTTTAACTCCATCTTTTATTTCGTCTTTAGCCATTTCTGACACTGCCCGAACTACTTTTAATGGAGTAAAGAATTGTCCCCAATTCTTTTTACTGATACTTTCTTTTAAGAAACTTTCAAAAAGTTGACTTTTAAAGTCATAGTCAATGTTTTCAAGTTTACCATAATCTTTGAACTTCTTTAAGACCTTTTTAAAAACAGTGCTATAACCTTTAACCGCTTTTTGTGCCTTACTAACAAATATAGTTCCGTTGATTATGGTTGTATTATCCTTTCCCTCAGGAAATAATTTTTTGATTTGTGGTCTAATTGTATTAGCATAATATTCTAATGCTTCGTCATCAGGATTTTCAATCTTATAATCATATCTTTCTTGTAAATGGTCAAAGTTTATACCCTGTCCAAGTATTCCTAAATCGCTTAGATATTTAAAAATGAATAACTCAACAAATGTATAAAGGCAATTTTCAGGTGTAGCACCACTTACAGACCAGATGTCTTGCCAAATTTGTTTTGCTAAATCAGTAGGATTTACAAGTTTAATTGGTTTTATCTGGTCATTAAGTTCATTAATTGAAATTTTAATCTTCTCAATAAGTGCAGGCAGTTTATCATCTTTTGGGTCAAAAGCTACTTTTATTTCCTTTCCTTTTTCATCTTTAATTTTTTTCCCTGTAGCAACGTTTACCCAAACAGTATCTTTTGTATCTGTTGCAATAATGATATGAGCATCAATTTTTTTAGCAACTTCTAATTCTTGCTTTATAGCCTTATCTTTTTGAGCAGCGGTTTTAAATTCAGAAGGTTTCTTATATTCTATTACAGCAATAACATTTTTCTTATATACAATTAAACCATCAACCTTCTTTTTATCAATGTTGCCATAATTAACGTTACGTATAATTCCATGCTCTTTTAATGCCTTTATACTTGTTGCTCCAATATTATAAAAATCCCATTTCCCAATCTTATCAGGATTATTTAGCAAGTCTCGTTGTAGTAATTCTTCACTCATAAAAGTGTCTATATTCCAAGTTTACCTTGTTTTACATTTTTTTCACTAAGATATCTTGATTGAGATTCAGCAACAGCAAACACTGAATCAGAACATTCATATTTTTCTTTTTGCTCAATCATAATATCTGCACCGTATAAGTCTTTAAGTTTTTGCAAGTCAACCTTTAGGACTTTTGATAAAAGAGATAATTTTTCAAATTTAAAACGTTTTCTACCATGTTCTATTTTACTAACATCAGTATAAGGAATATCTAAAGCCTTTGAAAGCTTATCCTGTGTCATTTCCTTTTTTTCTCTTTCCTTTCTGATATATTCTCCAAAAGTTGCCATTAAAAACACTTTCTTTTAAATGTCTTGATATTTTTTTGGCAAGTTACGCTATTTTTTCATCAAATGTGTTAAATGTGGGCTGGAATTTTAAACAACTTTTTTAAAAATTTTGGAAGTGGGTCAGCATGCGGGATTTTTAAATGTGTTGTTTGTGTGTTGGCATTACTTGCACGGCCTCTTTTAGCATTAAACACAACACATTCATATCATCATTATGTTTATATTCATATATGGCTTCTCAACGACAATGTCTAAACAATATAATATATTTAGTTATTATGATAAAAAATTCTTGGGAAATTATTTTTGAAAATATCAGCGAATGAAACACATTGAAAAATTAGTAAGAATCCAATTCACTGCTTCAGCCATAAAGCTTCTTGCTTTTTTTAAGTAATATGTGCTTTGTTTGACAGGGTTCAAGTAAACTTAACTCTGCGCATACTTAGTGTAATCATTCTTCAGTCAATATAGTGGGCCACAAATCCTCTTACAGCCAGCATACCTTTTTTATATCCAATTCCATATGAAGTGTAACTCAGCGTAATCAACATTAAGTTTGGGATGTATTTATATCAAAACATTACCTGTTAACCTGTGGTCAAACAGCCTTTTGTTTTTCATCAGAGATAACAAGTGGGAATCAGGTTATATTGTAAAAGTCAGCAGTGTGCCAGGCATTGTATTGTAATTAAACCTGCAATATGCATTAGAAACATCTATTACGAGCTCAAATTGCTGCCAATCAAGTCGCAAGCTAACTTGTTTACATTCACCATAGCGATGTTATGTCTTATTTCTACAAGT